>CANCPZ010000050.1 GCA_947380175.1 Bacteroidota bacterium
AGGTAAATTCTTTGTAAATAAAATAGGATATATAAAATAATAAAAGCACATTAATAAATAAATCACCAAGAGAGCTAAGCCAAATGGAATTTGAATCGGCATAAATTTTTGGTCCAAATAAATCGAAATTGTAAAAGCTTTCAGGAAAAGAAAATTCGATGGAGAGGTATCGCAATACTAAAATTAAAAAAATAAAAAGCAGTACAGCTGAATTTCTCGAAATTCGATTGGTAAATGATAAACAAACTTTTTTTAGAAATAAAATCGAAATAATAAATCCAATTAGATTCAGAAATACAGATAAATAAGAGCTAAAAGAAATGGAATTGTTGGCAGGGTTAAATTGTAACGAAAACAAATATTCTCCATTATAATCATGGATTATTCGGGTTGTTTTTAGGGATGAAAAAGTGTTGGCAGTGCTATCGGTAATTAATTTTGTTTCAGCAGGAGCTGCAAAATCTTTTTGAAATTCGTTACGTAAATATTTATTTTGATAAGGATATTCATTTTTTATAAGTACTAAACCAATGATGGTTTTTGTAGTACTAGCGTTGGTTAGCGGCTGCATTACTTCGAACCAACCATTGCGTAATTTGGCCATTTTAGAATCAAGACAGACTTCCTTCACCCAATTTTCTACGGCTATTGAATTGTCGCTCCAAAATTTTAGTGTGTCATTTTCGTAAATTAATAGAACCAACCCTTCTTCTTCTAACAGTGTGTTATAGTATGTTGGTTTAAGAGCAAAAAGTTGATTGTAGTTTTGCGATTTGGTTCTTTTCGCAAGCTCCAACATTTCTTGAGTTAGTCGTTTTTCTTTATTATTTAGTGTTTTTTCGAAGTGCGTTAAATTGGATGAAGAGTCTTTTATAAGGGAGCGATTTGATAGAAATGCGACAATAAAAATAATTACAGCAAAAAGCAGTAGGAGAAATTTGTTATGGGCAATTTTTTTCAAACAGAAATGGTATTTATTAATAAGGAAAAGCTTTTGTGGTCTGTTTAAATTTTATATTAAAATAATTGTATCGCTTATCATTTGTGCCTTATTTTTTAACTCAACCTATTTTAGAATTTTATTTTAAATAGGTTATAAAACAAAAATTATTTCACTTTCATTTTTCTATTTATAAATCCTTCTTTGTTTTTATTAGCAAGTTGTCCGCAAGCAGCATCAATATCTTTACCACGACTTCTTCTAATATTTACAATAATATTTTTACTTTCTAAATAGTTTGCAAATGCATCTAATCGTTCGGTGGTAGTTTGTTTAAATTCGCCGTCGTCAATGGGGTTGTATTCAATAATATTTAATTTACAAGGTATGTGTTTGCAAAATTCGGCTAATTCTTTGGCATCTTGAATACTATCGTTAAAGTCTTTAAAGGCAATGTATTCATATGTTACACGAGTACCTGTCTTTTCGTAAAAATATTTTAATGCATCAGCCAAAACATCCAATGTATTGGTTTCATTCAACGGCATAATGTGATTTCGTTTTTCATCGGTGGCAGCGTGAAGTGATAAAGCCAAATTAAATTTCACACCATCATCGCCCAACTTTTTAATCATTTTAGCAACGCCAGCTGTACTAACAGTAATACGCGATGGCGATATGTTTAAACCTTCGGGAGATGTGATTTTTTGAATAGAATCGAGTACATTTTTGTAGTTAAGCAATGGTTCGCCCATACCCATATATACAATATTGGTAAGGGGTGTTTTATATTTTTCTTCGGCTTGATTTTTTATCAATACTACCTGATCATAAATTTCATCCGCATTTAAATTCCGTAAACGCTCTAACTTTCCGGTTGCACAAAACTTGCAGGTTAAGCTACAACCTACTTGCGATGAGATGCAAGCTGTCATCCGTGTATTGCTAGGAATTAAAACACCTTCAACAATATTACTATCGAATAATTTAAATGCATTTTTAATGGTTCGGTCGTTACTGATTTGCATATCATCAACAACAACAGCATTAATAACAAAATGATTGTTTAGCAATTCGCGTGTTGCTTTCGATAGATTAGTCATCTCATCAAACGTACGAGCCGACTTTTTCCATAACCATTCATATACTTGTTTGGCACGAAAAGCTTGATCACCATTTTGTATAAAAACAGTTTTTAACTCTTCTAGAGTAAGCGAACGGATATCTTTTTTTGTAGTCAATTTGGTTTTTAAAATCACACAAATTTACGAATAGATATTGATATTAAGACACATTATAATTTCGTAATTTCGTATTAAATTACTTGATTCTATGCGTAAAATTTCTGCCGATTTTATTTTTACAATTTCATCCGAACCAGTTAAAAATGGTTTAATTATTATTGATGATGATGGTGTAATTGTTGATGTAAAGAGTAGCTCCGAATTTGAAAATAATCAATCCGATATTGAATTTTATGATGGAGTAATTTGTCCCGGTTTTATTAATACCCATTGCCATTTGGAGTTATCTCATATGCGTTCTAGTTTATCTGAAAAAACAGGAATAACAAACTTTGTAAAGGAAATAATCAGTAAACGTAATAATTTTTCAGAACAACAAATTCAGCAAGCTATTGTTGATGCAGAATCCGAAATGATTAAAAACGGTATTGTTGCTGTTGGCGATATCTCTAACAATAGCACTACATTTCAACAAAAAGCAAAAGGTAATTTATTGTATCATACATTTGTTGAAATTTTTAATATGGATCCTTCAAAAGCAGAAGAAACTTTTGAAAATGGAAAAAAATTAATAAATGAACTTCAACATTTTTCAACTTTCAACTGCCAACTTTCTGGCTCAATTACTCCGCATGCACCATACACGATGTCCAAAAAGTTGTTGCAATTAATTAATGACGATGCAGTAAATAATAAAAGCATATTAAGTATCCACAATCAGGAAAGTTTGGGCGAAAGCGAATTGTTTATTTCTAATTCGGGTGTGATGTATGAAACCTTTAAAGCAATGGGAATCAACACTGCGTTTATGCTTAAAACAGGTTTAAATTCATTGCAATCTACACTACCATTTTTAACTAATTCAACAAACATATTGCTGGTTCATAATACATTTACTTCATTAGAAGATATTCAATTTGCAGAAAAAAAATCTAAAATCCAAAATCCAAAATCTAAGCTGTTTTATTGTACCTGCCCAAATGCAAATTTGTATATTGAAAACAAATTACCAAATTATAGTTATTTTATTAATGAAAATGTTTCCGTAACCATTGGTACAGACAGTCTTGCATCAAACTGGAGTTTATCGATTTTGGATGAATTAAAAACGATATCAAAACATTACCCTCAAATTCAATTGAAAACATTGCTTAGATGGGCAACAAAAAACGGTGCCGATTTTTTAGGATTCGAAAAATTAGGAACAATTGAAAAAGGGAAAAAGCCTGGATTAAATTTATTGACAAACCTAACTGGCTCAAAAATTGTAGAAAACACCAACGTAATAAAATTGGTGTAAATAATAATTGCTCTTATATTTTAACAGCTTTTCACTATGTTTTAAATTGCCCTGACTAAAAAAGATTTCATCACCAAACTAAATAAAAATTAAAATACATGAAAAACCGTTTTGTCATTAGTGCTTTTATTACTTTTTGTAATACATTAATTTTTGCACAGGTAGAACCTATAAAAATAGAAGGACAGGCACAAGGAACAACCTATCACATTACTTATTTTGATGAGCAAAACAGAAACTTTCAACCCGAAATAGAAACCATTTTAAGCAATTTTGATAAATCTGTATCTACCTATTTGCCAACTTCAATTATATCCAGAATAAATTCGAACGAAAATGATGTTCTGATAGATACGTATTTTATTACCTGTTTTAATAAAGCCAAAGAAGTATGGAAAAATACAAATGGTGCATTTGATCCAACTGTTTATCCAATAGTAAATGCGTGGGGTTTTGGGCCAGGCAAAAAACAAAAAATAGAAAAACCGATTATTGATAGTATGCTAAAGTTTGTTGGATTTCAACTAATCGAATTAAAAGGAAATAAAATTATTAAAAAAGATCCGCGTGTAGCATTAGATTTTAATGCTTTCGCCCAAGGTTATTCTGTTGATGTTGTTTCGGAGTTTTTAAATTCAAAAAAAATAAACGCGTACATTGTTGAAATTGGTGGAGAGGTATATGCTAAAGGTAAAAAACCAACAGGCGATAACTGGAAAATTGGGATTGAAAAACCCATCGAAAACAAAGAGTCTGTAAATCCTACAAAAGCTATTGTAACGCTCGAAAATCTTGCTGTTTCTACTTCTGGTAATTACAGAAGGTTTGTTGTTGAAAATGGAATTAAATATGGACACCACATTGATCCAAAAACTGGTTACCCTACAAAAAATAATTTATTAAGTGCTACGCTTTTTGCTAAAGACTGTATCACTACAGATGCCAATGCTACAGGCGTTTTGGTTTTAGGGCTTGATAAAGCAAAAGCGTTTTTGAATGCACACCCCGAAATACAAGCGTATTTAATATATTCGGACGATAAAGGAAACTATCAAGTGTATGAAACTTCTGGAATTAAGGATATTGTATCGGAAACTGAAGAATAAAAGAGGATAAAAACGAAGGTGTAAAAAATAAAAAAGCATCCCATAAGGATGCTTTTTTTATACGCTGATTTGTTACTATTTATTCAGAATAATTTTTCTTCTTGCTATTTTTTCACCATCTAATACTTGAATAAAATAAATTCCGTTTGCAAAATTTGTAAGGTCAATTGTTTTTGTTCCTGATACGATTTGTTCAACTTTTTCTTCAAATATGACAGATCCTAACATATTTACAACATTGATATTGTCTGCTTTTTTAAAGTCAACATTAAAAATGCCATTTGTTGGGTTCGGATATACACTTATTTCAGGATTTTCAGCACTTACTTCGTTAACACCCGTTCCTAATGGCACCCAATCCAAGGTCATATTTGTAAAATTAATTGTTGCAGTGGGAGTTAAATGAACCGCATTTGGTCCCTTTGTAAACGTAAATGAACTAACACCTGTTCCTACAGGTGCTCCAGACCAATCATGATCCCAGCAAGATTCAATAGTTACTCTGTAAGTTCCATCAGCAACAATGGTTTCGTTTGCTGTAACCGCATTTGCGTTTTTACCATCCCACGTAATAGTTCTATTTGTTTGCCAAGCTGCAAGGGTTGCACCAGTTGTTGCATCTATCTTATTACAAGCTGTTGCGTTTGCATTTGCAGCAGTTCCTCCAGAATTTACAGCCCAGGTATCTAAATGATCATTTGTTTTACTATTTGTTGAGTTAGCACCATAACGAAGTCTTGTTTTTACAAATGTAGAAGTAGCATTTCCAGTTGCACCACTTTGAATCCAAACAGCTAAAGCGTGTTGAGCGTTATTTGAATATGTTTCACCAGCTGCATGTGGAATTTCAGTAAATTTAAATGTTAATGTTCCTGCCGTTTGAGCAAATATCGTAAACGATAATGCTGCAATTAATACAGCTGTAATTTGTAGTTTTCTTTTCATGTAATGACAATTTTTTTAATTAATTTAATCCAAATGTAGAAATACTAATTAAAAAAGCAAATGAATTTAACTTTTTTAACATATTTAATACTTAAAGGAATTGATGATTCGGAAGAAACTAACTGAAATTTTAAATATTGTTTTAATTGGTTTTTTTTAGGTTTGCCATTTTTTCGGGATCTCCGCCTAATTCTTTGTATTTAAATATATCGAAACAGCCACTATCTTTTTGCCCGATTAAAATCTTTAGTTCACCCCTTTTTAAATAAAATTCCGGATAAGTAGGGTTTAACTGAATAGCCATATTGTAATCCTCAATTGCTCTAGCAAAATCATTTAATTTACTCTTTGCATAAGCTCTTCGATAATAGGCTTTATCATTTTTTGGATTAACTAATATTGCCTGGTTATAATCAGCAATAGCCAATTCATATTTTTTAAAATTAGCATTCAAAATCCCTCTATATAAGAAGGCACTATCATTTGAAGAAATTAATTTTATTGAATGATTATATTTTACAAGAGCATTTTGATATTCAGTAAAATCGGATTTTTTATTGTCATTTGTGCAATAGTCTGTTTCATCTGTAGGATTAATTTCAATTGCTTTGGCATAATCTGCAATTGCTCCTTCAAAATCTGACAACATCACTCTTGTTAAGCCTCTATTTACAAATGCTTTAGAGTTTTCAGGATTTAATTTAATGGTTTCGTTAAAATCCTCTAAAGCACTTTTATATTCCTTCCTCGAAAATTTTGCTTTGCCTCTATAAAAAATAACATCCGGGTTGTCTGGTTCTAATTGAAGAGATTGTGTATAGTCAGAAATTGCTTCTCCATATTTTTTGAATTTATCTTGCACCAACCCTCGGAAATAATAAAAATCCGAATTAGTTGAATCCAGTTTAATTGCTTTGCTGTAATCTTCTATAGCTGCCTGGTAATTTGAGATTTTTTTATTAACACTTGCTCGGGCAATATAAGCCAAAGTATCAGTTGGAGCGACTTCTATTACTCTTGTTAGGTCATCTAACGCTTCTTGGTAATTTCCTAATCTATAAGTTTCGATAGCGCAATCGTAATACTCGTCTTTAATTGACTGACTTGTACAATTGATAAACGAGATTAATAGAAAAAATAAAATTAACGTATTTTTTATGTTTTTAAATAACATTAATGGATGGTTATTATATTTTCAGCAGTTTTATTTATTTAAACATTCTGCAATAATTAAATCTTGATTTGTAGTAATTTTTATGTTTTCTCGATTACCTTCGATTAAATTTATTTTTTCACCCATAGCTTCCAACACACTTGCATCATCGGTAAAAGAAGGTTGATAATTTTGTAAAAATGCTTTTTTTAAAAGCAACGATTGAAAGCATTGTGGTGTTTGAATAATTAAATACTTACTTCTATCAACTGATTTGTTTTTTTCGCCGTCAATTTCTCTTATTGATTCGTGCATTGAAATAGCAGGGCTTGCATTTCCTTTTTCTTCAGCTGTTTCAAAAGCATCAATAATTGTTTTTATACTTACCAAAGGACGAGCAGCATCATGCACACCAACAATACTATTTTCAGGCACAAACTCTAATCCGTTTTTTACAGAATTGAAACGAGTTTCGCCACCATTACACAATTGATGGGAGGTAGTGAAATTATGTTTTACGCAAAGAGATTTCCATTCCTCATTTAATTGTTTTGCAAGCACAACAATTATAATTATTTCAGGAAAAGCAAGTACAAATTTCTCGATGGTATGCATTAAAATAGGCTTGCCATTCAATTCAATAAACTGTTTCGGAATGGCATTTCCCATTCGTGTTCCATAACCTCCAGCAACTATTATAATGTATTTTTTCACTACTAACCAACTAGTTTTCTAACAAAAAGATAAGCAAGTTTACCGATTTTTGTTACGTTATATTTGTGTACAGATAAACACAAAAAATTATGAGTAAAAATACAAAAAATAAAATTAGTCGAAAATCAATTTACACCTATGTGATTTTTTACTTATTAAAATAACCAAAGACATGGTTTATCGTTGGTATTAACAACAGATTTTTTGCATCTTTGCAAACCAAGAAAAAATACAAAAATGGCTGAATCAATAATTGTTTCGGGACTAACAAAAAAAGAAAAATACGAGTCGCTTATTCCTCAAATAAAAGCATTGATTGATGGCGAAAATGATTCGATTGCAAATATTGCAAACATTGTTGCTGCCTTAAAATTTTCGATGGATTATTTTTGGGTAGGGATTTATTTTGTAAAACAAAATCAGAATACCAACAGAAACGCCCAACAACTTGTTTTAGGTCCATTTCAAGGACCTGTAGCGTGCACCCGTATAGATTATGGCAAAGGGGTATGTGGTAAATGTTGGGAAAATAAAAAGTCGATTATAGTTGACGACGTAGATCAATTTCCAGGGCATATTGCCTGTAGCGCGTTATCAAAATCGGAAATTGTTGTGCCAGGTTTTAATAAGCAAGGAGATGTTATTTTTGTTTTAGATGTTGATAGTAAACAACTCGCTAATTTTGACGAAATAGATAATTTATATTTACAACAAATAGCAAAACTAATTAGTAAATGTGCTAATTAAATAATTTGAAAACCAACTACTTTTAAAATAATATTAAACTTGAAAAGCAATTTCAAAAAATACAGGAACAAATTTTTAAATAGCTCACCAATCTATATTGCCATTTTTAAATATATACCTAAAAAGGTTTGTAAATCAACTAACCTGCTTATTATTCTCCTCTTTTTTACTGCATGTGCGCAAGTAGTTGCACCGGGTGGAGGTAATATAGATAGAAAAGCGCCTGTAGTTTTAAAATACAATCCCGATAGCGCGTCTTTAAATTTTAATGCCAAAAAAATTGAAATTACATTTGATGAAATGATTCAATTAAAAGATTTAACGAATCAATTAGTTATTTCGCCACCACTCCAACATCCACCCGAAATTGCGGTTCAAAACAAAACGTTAACAATTGAATTGGATAAAAGAGATACGCTACAACCAAATACCACCTATTCATTTACTTTTGGAAATTCGCTTCAAGATATTACAGAAAATAATCCAAACGAAAATTTTAAATACATTTTTTCGACAGGACTTTTTATAGACTCATTGAGCTTAAAAGGTAAAGCCGAAAATGCTTTCGATCACAAAACTGAAAAAGGTGTAATAGTAATGCTTTATAACGATTTAAGCGATAGCATAGTTTTTAAAAAACAACCCGATTATTTTGCAAAAACAAATGCAGCAGGCGAATTTCAAATTAATAACATTCGCATTGGTAAATACAAATTAGTAGCATTAAAAGATGCCAATTCAAATTATAAATATGATAGCGAGTTGGAAACAATAGGTTTTGCTGATACCATAATTGATGTAACAAAAAATAAAGCGGTTTTAATAAGCATGTTTCAGGAACCACCCAAAAAACTTTTTATAAAAAAACAGCTTCATCAGCAGTATGGTAATGTTGTTATTATTTTTAATAAACCTACCGATAGCATTAAAATAAATCCATTAAATAATGTGATTAAGGAAAATGAATTATTTGTTGATTATTCAAAAAATAAGGACACTTTAAATTTATGGTTCGAAAATGTAAATAACGATTCGCTAATACTGCAAGTTAAAAACGGAAGTAAAATAATAGATACAATTTCTTTTCAACTTATAAAAAAAGAAACTGCTTTAAAAAACAAACGAAACCCTTTAAAATTAAACTTAACCAATAACATAAATGGAAATCAAAATGTGGATTTAAATACCGAATTGCAGTTGCAATTTTCTCAACCCATTTTTTCAATTAATCAAAGTGAGACTGTTTTATTTAAAAAAGATAGCGTTATTGATAAACACATATCATTTTTTAAACCATCATTACAGCCTGTAAAAAACATTAAACTACTGTATGGAGATACAGCCATCTTAGTGAAAAAAACGGAACATCAAACAATATGGAGTAACACACCGCCATTTAATAAGCTGGTGCCATTTAAAGAACACTCAACGTATGAATTGCTCATTCCACCAGGAACTTTTACAGATATTTTTGGTTTAACAAACGATACGATAAAAATAAATTTTAAAACAAGAGAAGAACGATTTTATGGTAGTGTAAAATTAAAAATAAACCTTCCTACAAGTAATCAAAATTATATTGTTCAACTTCTTGCCGAAAATGAAAAAGTGGTGCGGGAAAACACTATTAATAAATCTGAAATCATTAATTATGAATACCTGCAACCAAATAAATATAAATTAAAAATTATTTATGATTTAAACAAAAACAACAAATGGGATGGAGGCAATTATCTTAAAAAGATACAACCCGAGCGCGTATTGTACAACAGCGAATTGATAAACATACGATCAAATTGGGATATGGAATTGGAATGGATTATTACTCGAAATCAATAATATTATTTGGCTTGTTTATATAATGGAACTGTTGAACAAGGCTCACCATACATTATACTTTTAGCTACAGGGCGTAAAATTCTTGTTATTTCTACATAAGCCGCTTTTGGTACAGGTAATTTACCACAACCTTTTATTACAATACGCGCATCTTTATAATCGGAAATATTTAATTTGCCTAAAATAGTAGTATATAAAACCGTTTCTAATGTTTCTAAATCGCCAAATACAACTCTCTTAACAAAAGGTTCCATTTGAGTTGCCAATAACATATATGCCCAAGTTGGAACAATTGCATCGGCAGAACAAATAAGGGCAACGTATTTATCAGTGTATTTACTCCAATCTTCCTGTTTTACAAATTCCCTAAACTCTTTTTCTCGTAATATCAATCCTTGAAAAAGCAACGACTTAATATCAAAAACAAATCGTTCGCCTGGAGGATAAAATGCTTCTAGGTCAATCGTAATTAAACCACTTTGTGATACTTTATTTATTATTTCGTTCTCCTCCATTAACGTTTTTTAAAATCAGTTAGATTACATAAAACCTAGTTCCAATTGAGCTACATCACTCATCATCTCCTTCTCCCAAGTAGGCTCAAATGTCAATTCAATTTTTGCTGAACGAATACCTTCCACTTCACGCAATTTGTCTTCTACCTCAGGAGGAAGTGTTTCTGCAACAGGGCAAGAAGGCGAAGTTAAGGTCATCATTACTTTCAAGTTATTTTCTTCATCAATGTTAATTTCATAGATCAATCCAAGTTCCCAAATATCTACAGGTATTTCTGGATCGTAACATGTTTTTATCGTATCAATAACTCGTTGGGTAAGTTCGGTATTGTAGGTGTTTATGATTGCTGGCATTTTTCTATTTTTATTATTATACTTTTGCTTTATAAGCAATTGCATCCAATTTCATTTGTTTAATCATGCTTACCAAACCATTGCTACGCGTTGGCGATAAGTGTTTTGTTAATCCAATTTTTTCTACGAAATCTAATTTCGAACTAATTATTTCATCGGGTGTATGGTTTGATAAAACGCGAATCATTAATGCCACCATGCCTTTAGTAATTATTGCGTCGCTATCTGCTGTATAAATAACAAATCCATCTTTTAATTCGGAATGCAACCAAACCAAACTTTGACAACCTTTAATGGTATTTTTTTCTGTTTTAAATTGTGGATCAATCAATGTTAATGATTTACCAACTTCTATAAGGTATTCGTATTTTTGCATCCAATCGTCAAACATTTCGAACTCCTCAATTATTTCGCTTTCGATTTTTTCAATATTCATTTTATTTCAACATTTTTATTGCTCGTTGCAAGCCACTCGTAAGCATATCAATTTCTTCTTTTGTATTATAAAAAGCAAATGAAGCCCGAACTGTACCAGGAATATTATATAAGTTCATTAAAGGTTGCGTGCAATGGTGACCCGTACGAACTGCAATTGCTAATTGATCTAATATAGTTCCAATATCAAATGGGTGTAATCCTTCAACAACAAAAGAAATAACACTTGCTTTATTTTTTGCTGTGCCAATTATTTTTAATCCTTCTATTTTTTGTAGGGCTTCAGTTGCATAAATTAATAATTCGTGCTCGTATGCTTCAATATTTTTAAACCCAATTTTGTTTACATAATCAATTGCTACTGCAAGTCCTATTACACCATCGATATGAGGTGTTCCAGCTTCAAACTTTAGTGGCAAATCTGCATATTCTGTTTTTTTAAATGTTACTGTTTTTATTGTTCCGCCACCTACTTGATACGGAGGCATCTCATTCAGCCATTTTTCTTTTCCATAAAGCACACCAACACCAGTTGGACCAAACAATTTATGTCCACTAAAAACATAAAAATCGGCACTCAGCAATTGTACATCAACAGCAGTATGAGGAACAGCTTGAGCACCATCTATCAAAACTGGAATATTTTTTACGTGTGCCAATGCTATAACTTCTTCGATTGGATTAATCGTTCCAAGCGTATTTGAAATATGAGTAATGGCAACAATTTTTGTTCTCTCATTTAATAATCGCTTGTATTCCGAAATGATTAATTCGCCAGCATCGTTAATTGGGATTACTTTTAATACTGCACCTTTTTCTTCACACACTTGTTGCCAAGGTAAAATATTGGAATGATGCTCCATTGACGAAATTAAAATTTCATCACCTTTCGTAATATATTTTTTACCGAATGAAGTAGCAACAAGATTTATTGAATCGGTTGTACCTTTTGTAAAAATAATTTCGTGAGCATGTTTTGCATTCAAATGTTTTTGAACAGTAGCACGCGCATTTTCATACGCAACACTAGATTCCTGACTTAACGTATGAACTCCACGATGAATATTTGAATTCTGATTTGTGTAGTAATTTGTAATGGAATCTATAACCAATTTAGGCTTTTGAGCAGTGGCGCCATTATCAAAATAAACCAATGATTTACCATTTACCTTGCGTGAAAGTATTGGAAAATCAGCACGAATTGTTTCAATATCGATATTTGGGGTGAGTATAGTTTTTAAAGTTGTCATAATCTTTAGAACACAAAGTTAAGAATAATTCTAAATAGCGATTCTTTTGCCCTAAAATAATGAATTATAAAGCTCCTTTTAGAATCTTTAAATCCAGATTCAAATTCTTACTTTTGCTAGGTGAAAAAACCTATCTATTTAGATTACAATGCAACTACCCCAGTTGATAAAAGGGTATTGGAAACCATGTTGCCTTATTTCACCGAAAATTTTGGTAACGCATCTAGTCGCACACATGCCTTTGGCTGGATTGCAGATGATGCTATCAAAACCAGCCGTAAACAGGTAGCTGATTTAATTAATTGTGTGGAGCAAGAAATAATTTTCACATCAGGTGCTACAGAATCAATTAACCTTGCTATTAAAGGGGTGTGGGATAATTACAAAACAAAAGGAAAACATATTATTACTCTTAAAACCGAACATAAAGCAGTATTGGATACTTGCAAAGCGTTAGAAAAAAAAGGTGCAGAAATAACTTATTTATCTGTTGGTAGAGATGGGTTAATTGATTTGCAGGAATTTAAAAATGCGTTAACTCCACAAACTATTTTAGTTGCTGTAATGTATGCAAACAATGAAACTGGGGTGATTCAACCTATTCAAGAAATTGCAAAGTTGACTCATACCAATAACAGTATTTTATTTTGTGATGCTACCCAGGTAATTGGCAAAATAAATATAAATGTAGAAGAAGAGCATATTGATTTGATGTGTTTAAGCGGGCATAAATTTTATGGTCCAAAAGGTGTAGGCGCATTGTATGTAAGAAGAAAAAATCCACGTGTTACTTTATTTCCTCAGATGGATGGAGGTGGGCACGAAAGGGGTTTGCGTTCTGGAACACTAAATGTAACAGGTATTGTTGGTTTAGGAAAAGCCTGCGAAATTGCAAAAGAAGAAATGTGGGATGACGCAGGTCGTATTTCAAAATTACGAACCCGACTGGAACAAGTACTAGGCGAATTACCCAATGTGTTTATTAATGGCAGTGTAAAAAACCGATTGTTTAACACCACTAATATTTGTTTTTCTGGAATGCGTTCGGAAAAATTAATTCATAAAATACCTACAGTTGCAGTAGCAATGGGTTCGGCTTGTGCTGCTGCAATTGCAGAACCATCGCATGTTTTAAAAGCAATGGGCTTGAGTGATGATGACTCATTTAGCTCCATACGATTTAGTTTAGGAAAATACACTACCATAGAAGAGATAAACGAAGTGATAGAAAATATGATAGTCAATATACACACTTAGATAGTATTTTATAAATAATATATTTTTCCAAAAATAGGTCTTCGATTAAACTTTACTAATTACATTTCGTCAAATTGCCAAATTTGCATAATGGAACAATACACAGATCAGGAAATAATAGATATGTTTCGAAATGAAGATTCGAGAAATAGGTCTATTCATTTAATGATTAAACAATATCACGTAAGGTTGTATTGGCATATTAGAAAAATTGTAATTGACCATAATGATACGGATGACGTTCTTCAAAATACTTTTATAAAAGCATGGAAGGGGTTGGGAAATTTTAAAGGAGAATCAAAAATTTACACTTGGTTGTTTAGAATTGGAACCAATGAGGCGATTTCGTTTTTGAGAACAAAAAAAACAAATGTATCATCCATCCATGAAATAGAACATCATTTAAGTAATTCTCTTTCGTCGGATTCATTTTTTGGAGGAGATGAAATACAACTAAAATTACAAAAAGCGATTTTAACATTGCCCGAAAAACAACGAATTGTTTTTAATATGAGATACTATGATGAAATACCATACAATGAAATGGCAGAAATACTTGATACTTCGGCTGGTGCATTAAAAGCATCGTATCATATAGCAGCTAAAAAAATTGAAGCAATTTTATTAAATTATTAAAAATTGTACTAACAGAAATGGAAAATAATTACATCGATAATTCAGTAGAAATTTTTTTGTTCGATAAGGATAGGACAAATTCCTTTTCAGTTCCAGAAGGTTATTTTAATTCAATTTCCGATCGTTTGTTAAATAAAATTGAATGCAAAGAAGAAATAAGAGAATTTGAAAATTTATCCAATATTAATAGAGAATTAAAATTTACGGTGCCACAAAATTATTTTTCTACCTTTCAAAATATTCTTGAACATAAACTTGACTTATCACTTGAACCAGAATATTTTAAAACAGACACGGATAACACTAAAGAAAAAATACATTCCTATAAAAATAATTTAACAGATATTTTAAATCAACTAATAGCTTTTGTATGTCGCCCGAAAAACGCATTTGCATTAAGCTTTGTTTTAATAATGGGATTGGCTTCAGTTTGGTTTTTTAATAAAAATGACTCAGGGGTTGTATTACCAATAAAAGGAGATTGCCAAACATTAGCGTGTTTAGAAAAAAATGAATTACTAAACGATCAAAATATATTCAATCTAGACGATGAAAATTTGTATGAAATGGTTGATGAAGAAATGCTTGACAAAAAATTATTAGGAGCTAGTAAAAAACAGGACTCTTTAAAAACGAATTTTA
>CANCPZ010000051.1 GCA_947380175.1 Bacteroidota bacterium
AACTTCTTCACTTCAAAATCCTACTCATACTTTTGTAACAGAAGGTGCATTTAATGTTTCACTAACAGTGGTAAGTGCAAACGGTTGTAGTAAACAAATTACAAAACCAAATTTTATTTCTGTTGAATTATTAGTAAATTTTGATGCAACACCTAAAGATGGATGCGCACCTCTCTTAGTGCATTTTTCTGCAGCAAGTTCAACATCAACAAACCCTATAACAAGCTACTCTTGGGATTTTGGAGATGGAACTACAGGAACTGGTATTGCACCAAACCATACATTTGCTATAGGTGTATACACTATAAAACTAACAGTTACCAACTCGGCTGGTTGCAGTTTTACATTAGTTAAAACAAATCATGTGAAGGCTAGTACAAAACCAACTGCAAACTTTACAGTTGTAGATCCAACAATTTGCCATGGAAAACCTGGATTATTTACAGATTTATCAATAGGTGCCGATTCAGCTTATTGGCAGTTTTTAATTGGACAAGGTTCTTTTACAACTCCTTCAGGAGCAACTCTTCCATTTAGCCCTGTTTCAAATATTTTCCCTGATACTGGAACCTTTAATGTTATGCAAATTGTTTACAATAGCGGATGTCCGGATACATTACAATTAAACAATGTAATAACTGTGTATCCTCCAAAACCACTATTTACTAAACAGCAAAACTGTGCAGATCCTTTTACAGTTAGTTTTACCAATACTTCCTGGGGCTCATCAACAGTAGTTTGGGATTTCGGAGACCCTGCAAGTGGTTTACTAAATAACAGTAACGCTCTTACTACAATAACCCATACCTATAGCAGTATAGGATTAAAAACAATAAAATTAATTGCAACAAATACAATAAGTGGATGTGTAGACTCTATCTCCATGAGTATTACTATTGCCGATCCAATAGCATCTTTCACAGCTAATCCTAATCCAGGTTGCGCTCCTTTACCAGTAACATTTATTAACACCTCACAAGATTCAGATATTACAACTTGGTTGTTGGGTGATGGAGGCTCAACTACCAATACAAACAACTTTTCTTATACTTATGCAACACCAGGTTTATATACTGCTACGCTTGCAATTAAGGATATAAATGGATGTGTTGATACAACAAGACAAGCAATCAATGTTCGAGGACCGGTAGTAAACTTTGCAGCCGATATTTTAACAGGATGTACCCCTTTAGAAGTACAATTTCATGATTCAACTAAAACAAATCCATCGGGCTCTTCAATTACCCAATGGGCATGGAGTTTTGGTGATCAAGCAAGTGGAGTGTTAAATAAAAGCAATTTACAAAACCCTACTCACACTTATAATAGTTCAGGATTATATTCTGATACGTTAATCGTAACAGACAACAATGGTTGTTCTCAAACTTTTTATAGATCAAATTATATTGAGGCAACATTTCCTATTCCACAATTTGTATCCAACACCATTGGTTGTGCTGGAGATGTAATTTCATATGATGCCACAGCTACAAATGTTTCATGGCCTGCAACTTTCAACTGGAATTTTGGTGACGGAACAACTAGTAATGGACCAATTACAACTCATAGCTATACTACAAATAATAACTTTACTGCAACATTAATTGTTACTGATAAAAATGGTTGCACCGACTCCATTAAACACCAAATACTAATTTCGAAACCTGTTGCAAACTTTACAACTACTATTGACTCTATTAACTGTGGCTTTAGTAAAGTATCATTTACCGATAACTCTACTTTATCCCCTACATCATGGCAATGGAATTTTGGGGATGGAGGAACCTCTATTCTACAAAACCCCTCTCATAATTATACAACACCAGGATCTCAAACGGTTACATTAATAATTAAAAATTTAGCTGGTTGTGCTGATACGATTTCAGGAGATAGTGTAATTGTTCCTGGACCAATTGGTACTTTTTCATTTTCTCCAACAACAGGTTGCATTCCATTAACCGTAAATTTTACTGCGTTGAGCCCTAATGCAACTTCCTTTACTTGGGATTTTGGAGACGGGTCAGTAATAACTGTAGGAACGAATACCGCTTCCCATATTTATAACAACCCAATTATAGCTACCCCCCAATTAATTTTAGGGGAAATACTTCCTAATGGTTCTCCTTGTCCTTTGGCTGCACCTCCTGCTGGCAAAATAACTGTTACAGATAGGGTATCCATAAAAGTTGACTCAATATTCAATTTAATTTGTTTTGGAGGTTTAACGGGTTCTATTTATACAAAATCTACAGGTGGTACATTACCATATACATACGCTTGGTCGACTACACCTGTTCAAAATACGAGTTTTGCATCAAATCTTTCAGCAGGTTCATATACATTAACCGTTACGGATTCGAATGGATGTAGCACTTTTCATGATACTATTTTAGCTCAACCAACACAAATAGTAAATACCGCTTCGGCGCCCGATACAATCTGCCTCGGTCAAAGCGCTAACATTTCGGCTTTAGCTTTTGGTGGAACAGGGTTATTTACCTATGTATTATTCCCATCAAATGATACACTTATAGGAGGAACAATGGTTGTTTCACCCACTAATGATTCTACTTTTAAAATAATAGCGTATGATGATAACCATTGTGTAAGCAATTCTGATTCAGCTTTTATTACTGTATATAATATTGCATTGACAAATTTTAACTTAACAGCTGTTTCCCCTATTTGTCCAGGACAAACCTCTAGTCTTTCGGTACAAATAAATGGAGCTAATCCGGGTCCTATTACTTATTTATGGAATAATAATTTAGGCAGTGGTTCGGGTCCTTTTACTATTACCCCTAACCAACCAAACTTATACTTTGTTACCATAACAAATTCTTGTGGTAGCAGTTACACCGACTCTACTCAAGTAATTTTTAATCCACAACCTGTTATTAATTATAGTTATAATACAACAAACCCTTGTATTAATGAACCTCTTTTATTTGTTGACTCATCTCTTACAGGAAACCTTACTGACCCAATAACTTCATGGAACTGGAATTTTGGTGACACAGGAAGTGGAGCATCTAATACAAGTAATCAACAAAACCCTATACATATTTATAATAATTCTGGTGTGTATCCTGTAACCTTAACTGTTGCAACTGCCGGCGGATGCTCGAGCACAACAACTGGGGTTCCTTTTTCATACATTATACATCCTCAACCAACTGCACAATTTGTTACCAATAGTTCATATTACAATTTGCCTTACGATCCCACCATTTGCACTAATCAATCATCGAATGCAAACTTATACAATTGGAATTTTGGTGATGGTGCAACTGATACAATGGTAAACCCGTCACATTTATATTCTTTAGTTGGGTCTTGGACTATTGAACTTATTGCAACTTCTCAATTTGGTTGTAAGGATACAGCAACAGCAGAAATAATTACCATAGCAGATGTTAATTTCCCAAATGTATTTACCCCAAATGCTAATGGGGCTCCAGGTGGTTCATACAATATTAACAACCTCGACAATGATGTTTTTCATCCTTATACTTCTGGTGTTATAGATTACAAATTGGATATATTTGATCGTTGGGGCGAATTAATATTTGAGTCTCAAAACATAAATGAAGGATGGGATGGTTATTATAAAGGCAAATTATGTCAACAAGGTGTGTATATTTGGAAAGCATATGTAAAGCTAAATAACGGAAAGGTGTTTAATAAAAGTGGGGATGTAACCCTTTTAAGATAAAAAGTTTAAGCTGTTTTTACTAGCAATGTTATAAAAAAATGAAAGAAAGCATTACAAAATTATTTGTTTTTAAAATTAGCTCCATTCAACAAAGAAAAGGGCTAGTTTTTAGTGTAGGCATATTTCTATTTTTCATCAATTATCATATCGCCTTTTCGCAACAAAAAACTTCAACTTATCGTCAGGATAAAAAAACAGCGGATAAAGCTTTTGATTATGGTGATTACATGAACGCTTTAGAAATATATTCGAAAATTTATAACGCTGATTCTACAAACAATGAAGTAAATTATAAACTCGGTGCTTGTTATTTCGAATTAAAGAGAAACAGAAAATTATCAAAAAAATATTTCGACAAGGTTGTTGGTTCTGACTTTCCTGAAATCAACTATTATTTAGGAAGATTAAACCATTTGTTAGGCGATTTTGACAAAGCAACCTATTATTATTTACAATATAAATATTTTGGTGGCGACAATGAACATTCGGGTAAAGAAGTTGATGACCTTATAGAAAGTAGTCGTATTGCACCTGAAATGATTTCAAAACCTGATAAATCTGTTGAAATAACAAATTTGGGTAATCAAATAAATACAGAATATCCTGAATATGTGCCATTAATTCCTGCTGAGGAAAACTTCATGTTTTTTACTTCAAGAAGAAAGAATACAATTTTTGCTAAAATAGATCCATATGGAAATTATTTTGAAGACATTTATAGAGCTGAGAAAAAAGATGGGGAATGGCAACAACCAATAATGCTAGACACTATCATTAATATGCCATTCCATGATGCCTGCACAGGCTTATCTGCCGATGGAGAAAAATTACTAATGTATAGAACAAGCAAAGATTTATTAAGCGGCGATATTTACGAAAGCTTTTTTATGGATAACAAATGGTCTTCACCAAAAATTTTATGTGACCATATTAATTCTACAGACTTTGTTGAAGCCAGTGCTTGCTATTCGCCAGATGGAGAAATAATTTTTTTTTCGAGTGATATGCCCGGAGGATTTGGAGGTAAAGATTTATATTATGTAAAAAAAGTTCCTTCTGGAAGTTGGGGTAAACCTATAAATTTGGGCCCATCAGTTAATACAAAATATAATGAAGATGCTCCATATGTTAATCCTAAGGGTAATGAATTGTTTTTTAGTTCTGAAGGGCATAAAAATATGGGAGGATACGATGTTTTTAAATCGAGTTTTGATGAAGCGTATATATTTGGCCCATCCGAAAACATGGGCTATCCAATAAATACTGTAGATGATGACATTTTTTTTGTACTAAACACATCTGGTTCTGTAGGGTATTTTTCATCAGAAAGAAAAGGAGGTTATGGATCACAAGATATTTACAAAGTAAATTTTTTAGAAAATGTAAAAAATCTAAAAACATGTGGAGTTAATGTTTATGATGAAACCGAAGAACTTTTAAAACAGGTTGAAATAAACTTAAGTGAACCTAGTTCAAAAAAGCTATACGGCACTTTTAAATCAAATCCAAATTCAGGTAAAGTATTAATAATATCCGAACCAAGTAAAGAATATGAGGTAACAATAAATGTAGATGGATATGAACCATTGGTTACAAAATCCTTCTTTAAAGAAAATATAACTTCTTTTACTCTAAAAAAAGCAAGATAGTTTTTATATAAATGAAAAAGAACAATAAGCTTACATCTATAATTCAACACCAAAATATATTATTCATTAGAATAGTGATATTTATTTTGCTTTTTCCTTTTACAACATATGTAAAATCACAGGATATGCATTTTACCCAGTTTTATTCGGCACCAATGTATTTAAACCCTGCATATACTGGAGCTAATGTATGCTCCAGATTATCGAGTACATACAGAAATCAATGGCCAGGAGTTTCAAAAGCATATACATCCTACTTATTTTCTGCCGACCATTATCTTTCAAAATATCATCTTGGAATAGGTTTGTTATTTGGAAATGATGTAGCCGGAACTGGTGAATTAAAAACCACAACAATTAATCCGATGATTGCTTACGAAGCGAGATTAGGAAAAAAATGGACTACGAGATTAGGCTTATCTCCAGGAATAGGAATTAAAAGCATTAATTACGGCAAATTGTTGTTTGGCGATCAGATTGCCAGAGGAGGAAATGTAGCTTCGGTAGAAACTCCTGCTATTTCAAAAACATACATTGATTTAAGCACGGGAGCTATGTTATACAATTCAAAATACTGGGTGGGTGTTTCATTTTTTCATTTAAACAGACCGAATGAATCTTTATTTGGTGCAGGTAGCGATGTAAGTAATATACCTGTAAAATATACTGTTCACGGAGGCACGAAGTTTATTATTAACAATAGATATTCCAATGATAATTACCAAAAAAAATCTATAACAGCAGCATTTAATTACCGGGGTGAAAAAAAATTCAAACAACTTGATATTGGTTTTTACTACACTCAATATATTTTTAATATTGGTTTATGGTATAGAGGCATTCCATTTTTAAAATCAGACAAAACAAACACAATAAACAACGATGCTATAGCTGTAATTGTTGGCATTCAAGCAGATCGATTTAATGTAGGATATAGTTATGATTTTACGATTTCCAGATTAAATAATGTTTCAAACGGTGCTCATGAAATTGCTTTATCTTACCAGTTGTGTAAAACTAGTGCGAATAAGAAAAAACATCGTATGCCTATTCCTTGTCCGAAGTTTTAACTTGTTTTTGACAAAATTTTCCCTTTTTATTTTAAAAGCCAATTGTTAAAAGTATGGTTAAGAATAATGTAATTTTATTTTAATTACAAATTTGTTTTATGCTTCCCTTTAACCTTCATACAATTAAAGAAAACAAAAACTCATTGGCTAATGGTTTCCTATTAAGCTATTTCAAGTATCCTGATAGAAAGGCTGTTTTTATTAATGAGCGCTATTACACTTATAAAGAGTTAATGGATATTGTTTATGTATGTTATTTAAAAATTGCAAAACAAGAAATAAAATTTGATCAAATTGGGATTTATTGTTCGGATAATATTCATACCTATGCCTCTATTCTTGCCATTTCTTTATATGGTGCAGCTTATGTACCTCTTAATCCAAAATTTCCAATTTTAAAAAACAAACAAATTGTTGACGATACAAATCTTGAACTAATTTTATATTCGGAACAAGGCGAATACCTCAACTATTTTTCTGAAAAAAAACTGATTGATGTTACAAAAAACGAGTATGCTTTTTATGATAACAGCATATTGTTGAATCTAAAAAAAACAAATCAGCCTTTAGCTTACATTTTGTTTACATCTGGTTCATCTGGTCAACCAAAAGGTGTTCCTGTTCCAATAACATGTGTTAATCATTATTTTGAGGTAATATTAAAATCGGGTATTTACGAGTTTAATGAAAATGACAGATTTATTCAGATGTATGACCTTACGTTTGATGCATCTGTCCGATGGGTATTTATTCCTTTGATTGTTGGAGGATGTGTATATATTGTGCCTAAAAAAGGCATTCATTATATCAATATGATGAATCTGCTTTCCATAAAATCCATCACTGTTGCTATGATGGTTCCTTCGGTATTACATTATTTAAAATCCTATTTTGATGAAATTTCGCTACCGGCATTGAGATATAGTTTTTTTGGTGGCGAAGCTTTACCAAGTGATTTAGTTTTAAGTTGGGCAAAATGTGTACCTAATGCAATCATTGAAAATTTTTATGGACCTACGGAAGCTACCATGTCGTGTACAAGATATCGTTGGGATAAAATAAATTCAAACACTGAATCAGAAAATGGAATTGTTCCAATCGGAATTTTAAACCCAGGAATGGGCGCTATTGTACTGAATGAATTTTTAAAACCAGTAGAAGAAAATGAGGCTGGAGAGCTCTGTGTTTATGGGCCACAAGTAATTAATAATTATTTAAACAATACACACTCCGATTCGTTTATTAAAATAAAAAACAAAAATGGCGAAAGTGTTAATTGTTATAAAACAGGCGATATTGTAAGAATAAACAATAACAACAACCTAATATTTTTAGGTCGAAAAGACAATCAAGTTAAAATTGATGGCTTTAGAGTTGAACTTCAAGAAATAGAAAATTGTGTTCGTAATTTGACAAATGGGTTATTAAATGTAGCTTATGTAAATGAAAATAAAAATGGAACAAAATCAATTTATGTAGTTATTGAAAATTACAGCAACGAAACCGCTGATCTATTAAACTCTATTAAATCAATGCTTCCAGCTTATATGGTTCCCAAAAAAATTATTTCCATTGCTAAAATACCTCTTAATCAAAATGGCAAGGTTGATAGACTTACATTGACTAAAATTTGGTAATTTTAACTAAAGTTATATTGTCATAACCCACGGTAAAGAAACAGTCACATGTTACGATGATGGTTGTGATTTATCAAAGACCTATTCAATTGTTCTAAATCAAAATGGAAAAGTAAATATTAAACGAATACAAAAGTAGAAACATAGAAAGCACAACTTGCAATAAACTTTAGAACAGTTAAAAATTTAGAAATGGTAATAACTTCAAATCTTACAACAATATTTAGAAAAGTTTTTTCGAATAAAAACATTTCCATCAACACGTTTACCACAGCAAGCGATATAGCCGGCTGGGATTCGCTTACACACATTGAATTAATTGCCGAAATTGAAGACTTTTTTAAAATCCGTTTTTCGTTTAATGAAGTTGTTTCATTTAAAAACACAGGTGATATTATTGATTGCATTACGAAGCATTTAGAATCAAACAAAAAATAGGATATGTTGTTTAATTCAATCGATTTTTTAATTTTCCTATCATCCGTTTTACTTGGCTATTTTTTTATACCTGCAAAATATAAAACAATCTTTTTATTAATTGTTAGCTTTTGTTTTTATGGCTTCCATCATCCCGAATACTTATTGGTTATTTTCATTTCGATTATAACTAATTTTTTTATAGGAATTCGCATATACAAATCATCCATTAAAACTAAAAAAAAAACATGCCTCTATTTAGGAGTAGTAATCAACATTTTATTTCTTGGATTTTTCAAAGACTATTTTTTTCTTTCTAACAATTTCAATGAACTATTTACTGCACTTAATATAAGCGCTACTAGCATTATACTGCCACTTGGTATTTCTTTTTTTACCATTCAAAATATTGCATACCTTTTCGATATTTATAGAGGCACAATAGTAGCAGAAAAAAACATTCAGAACTTTGCATTATTTGTTTCTTTTTTTCCAAAAGTAATTGCAGGTCCTATTGAATCGGGATCAAAATTTTTACCACAAATAAATACTTATAAAAACATAAATTATGAAAATCTTAATTCGGGAATACAAAGAATAGCAGTCGGTTTTTTTAAAAAGTTAGTGCTGGCTGATAGGTTAGCAAGTTGTGTAAGTGCGGTTTACGATTCTAGCAATAACCATTCGGGTATTACAACAATACTTGCAACCTACCTTTTTACGTTTCAATTGTATTTCGATTTTTCTGGATATACCGATATTGCGTTGGGAATATCAAAAATTCTAGGATTTGAATTAACTGAAAACTTTAAACAACCATTAAAAGCAAAATCTATTTCCGAATTTTGGAGACGTTGGCATATTTCGTTAAGCCAATTCTTTTTTAATTATATATATTATCCTTGCGTATATTTTTTTAGAAAATGGAAAAAAATTGCAATTGTAATTTCAATAGTTGCTACATTTTTAATTTCGGCGATGTGGCACGGAATTGGTTTTACTTTTTTAATATGGGGATCAATTCATTCGATATATCTTATTTTTGAATTATTCACAAAAAAATTAAGAATGAATATTTCAAAAAAAACACCTTCAGTAATTTACAACACTGCAAGTGTTATTATCACATTTAATTTAATTTGTTTTGCTAAAATATTTTTTAGGTCGGGTACAATGGAAAATGCATTTAGAATATTAAAAAATATTTTCAGCTGTTCTAATTTCTTACCCGATAGTATTTATTCGGAAACTATTGCTCCACTTGCTTCTGGAGGAGATTTGGAGCATTTATTTAATTTTATAATTACACTGCTTTTATTAGTCGTTTTTTTATTTACTGAGAATAAAATTAGCAATGCCGTTTTTTCTAAAAAAAACAATTTTGCGTTGACACTAATTTTATTGATATGCATTCTATTATTCGGAGTATTTCAGGCTACTGATAAATTTATTTACGTTCGATTTTAATTTACAGATGTTAAAAAAAATTTCTATATCTATTGTCATCCTTTTACTTATCTGCGTTGGATTTGAAAAGCTATTTAGCTTTTTGATAAAACAAAATATGAACCTTAAAATTTCATACGTTCAAAAAGAAAAAGTTGATGCCGACATTTTAATTATGGGTTCATGCGAACCATTATGGATGATTTCACCTAAAATTATTGAAAAAAAAACGGCATTAAAAACGTATAATTTATCATTAAGTCATTCTGATTTTAGCGATGTTTTTTTAAGTTTTTATTTGTACTTAAAAAACAACAAATCACCCCAATACGTATTTTTGTTTGTAACACCCGAATCAATAGATGAAAATTACAATATGTTTCATTCGTATTTTTTTTCGCCATACATTGGCGACCCAATCATTGATAGTGTTGTAAAAGAAATGGATCCCGAATATTTTAAATACACAAATATTCCTTTTTTAAAATACGCGTACTATAATAACAATGTAAATTTTGCTGCTTTTCAAGGATTCAAACATTTTATTCAAAACAAAAAAACACCATATCATGTTGATGGGTATGAGATTCCGAATCAAGTGAACTGGGATAACCATTTTGCAATTTTCATGAAACAAAATCCTAATGGATGGAAGTATAAATGGAGTGGAAAAAGAGAGAAATATTTACGGAAAACAATTGCTCTTGCACAAAAAAATCAAATCAAAATTTATTTATTTGAATCTCCATTATTAAATGAAATTAAACCATTTCAACTCAACCGTAAAGCATGTTTAGACAAAATAGAACTATTAGCGAAAGATTACAAAACAGACTATTTACTTTTTGATACAATGCAAATTGCCAATTCTAAAAAATATTTCATGTCACCGTTAATAACAAATGTTAAAGGATCTAATTTGTTCACAAATATGTTTGGAAACTATATTTGTGATAACATTATTAAGGTAAAGAAAAAATGCGCTGTAATGAAACACTAAAAAGAGCTATAATTCTTTTGAAAACGATCGACTTTGTTGTAAATTTCGTAAAAATCAAAACAGCTATTAAATTTTAATTGGCTTATGTTAAACTATTTTTCAAGAATAATATTAATTTCATTTTCAAAATAAAACGTATGAAAAAAAATTTTTCAATCATTATTATTTACTTTTTGATCTCAGTAAATAGCAATGCTCAAAGCAAAATGAATTTTTCGTTGGCAAAAAAAGTTCAAAGTAATTCTTCGCTTGCAATGGACATTTTTGTAAAAGGTAATATTGAAGTTATAAAACAATGTGTAACAGCTGCTGGAGGACGATTTAAATATGCGGCAGGAAATATTGCGGCAGTTAACATCCCAATTAATGAAATTGGAAAACTTGCTAAAAACAAAGAAATAAAACGTTTAGAAGCTTACCCACCAAACCTTCAAATACTAAACGATTCAATGCTTTCCAATACAAATATTCTACCAGTACATAGTGGTCAATCCCCCTTAACACAAACGTACGATGGAACAGGTGTAGTAGTTGGCTTTATAGATGTTTCAATAGATTATACTCACGGAGATTTTGTTGATAGTTTAGGAAAAACCAGAATTAAATATTTATGGGATCAAAATCAATCAAATGCTGCAAATACGCCTCAACCATTTAATTACGGAAGAGAATGGACTAATATAGGAATAGACGCGGGTTTGGCAACAGGCCAAAATGTATCGAGCAATGGTGGGCATGGTACCCATGTTGCAGGAACAGCAGTTGGTAATGGTTTGGCTTCAGGAACATACAAAGGTGTTGCTCCTAAATCAGATATAATTTTTGTTGACATTAATTTCAATAGTTATTCATCAACTATTCTTACAGACGCTATTTATTATATTTTTTCAAAAGCTCAAACAATGGGTAAACCCTGTGTAATCAATGCCAGCTTAGGCACAGCAACAGGTTCACATGACGGTCAAGATTTGTCAGCACAATTAATAAGAAACATGTTAAACCAACAGCCAGGAAGAGCTTTAGCTGCAGCTGTTGGTAATGATGGTTCTAAATTTTGTCATTTGGGCTACAATGTCGGTGTCGACACGAACTTTACCATTTTTAAAGTTAGTTCTACAGGTAATTGCTATTTGCAGTTATGGGCTGATACAACTAATTTGAAAAATGTCAATTTTGCTATTGGTGCGGATAAAATGACTCCTAGTCATTCGTTTAGAGGCCGAACAAAATTTGAAAAATTTTCGACTATCAATATGGGTGTTGATTTATGGGATACCATAAAAAACAGTGCAGGTAAACGTTTGGCTCTTGTCGAAAAATATGCCGACTTGGTAGGAGGTTCTTACTCTATGGAATATTTAATTTATCCCGATTCAACTACCTACAATTGGCGTTTAATCACAACAGGAGCAGGGAAATTTGATTTATGGAATTACAATATTATAAATAATCCATTGCCATCTTTAGCAACCATGCCAGATAGTATGTATTATAAATTACCCGACAACCATCAAACTATGATGAGTGGTTTTCAATGCCTTGATGAAGTAATAACAGTTGGATGGTATACAAACAGAAAATCTTTTGTAGATTTTAGTGGTTCTGTTTATACAGTGAACTCAACTCCAGGAGCAATTTCTGCTAGCTCAAGCCAAGGACCAACTCGTGATGGCCGTATCAAACCGGATATAGCAACACCAGGAGATTTTATTATTTCAGCTGTACCACAAGTATTGGCAGCAACTTTGGGAGCATCAAGTTTATCTGTTGACGGCAAACACGTCCGTAATGGAAGTTCGTCGCATGCCTGCCCAATTGCTACAGGCGTTGCAGCCTTGTACCTTCAAAAAAACCCTATGGCGTCTGCTCAAGAGGTACAACACGCTATTGTAACTTGTGCAAAAAAAGATCAATTCACAGGAAACAATCTTCCAAATAATTATTGGGGGTATGGAAAAGTGGATGCTTTTAAAACACTAACCCAATGTTCCATTGTTGGAATAAATGAATACAACCTTATAAATCAAAACCAATTATCAATATATCCAAACCCTTCATTTACGGAAACAATAATTAGCGTTGACATTAGTGCATTAAAACCAACAGATAAAGCGGAATTAAAAATTTATAACACAATTGGTGAACTAGTAAAAACGATTATAATAAATGGAACTTCGACACACTTTACTAACAGCTTTTATTCAGGAGTTTATTTTTGTAATTTGTTTATAAACGGAAATACCATTAGCTCTCAAAAATTGGTAGTTTTGCAATAAAAAAATATATTATGTTAAAAAACATAAAATTCTTAGGAGTGATTGCAATAATAGCCGGTAGCATTTCCACATTACTTTGTTTAATTCCGATGGGGTTCGTTATAGCTTTGCCTGTTGGCTTTATAGGAATGATCATTTCTGGAGTATATGTTTTTATTGATACTAAAACCGACCTAAATAAAAAAAAAATCACTCCAGGAATTATTGGTATGTTATTAAGTTCTGTTCCCGTACTTTTTATTTTACTGTTCACAATTATAAGGTATTTTAAAAACTAATTCGATGCCAAACTCCTCTACAAAAACAATTACCAATTATTTATCCTTAATAAAATTCAGTCATACTGTTTTTGCTTTACCATTTGCTATCATTGGTTTTTTTCTGGCAACCACTTATAACCACACTTCATTTAGTTTTAAACTTTTTACATTGGTTATACTTTGTATGGTATTTGCAAGAAGTGCTGCAATGGCTTTTAATCGTTTTATAGACAGAAAATATGACGAACAAAATGAACGCACTGTTATTCGCGAAATACCTGCAGGTATAATAAAACCAAATAAAGCATTAACTTTTGTAATTGTAAACTGCTTGTTATTTATTACCGTAACTTATTTTATAAATACTTTATGTTTTTATTTATCACCTGTTGCACTTATTGTTGTTTTAGGCTATAGCCTAACAAAACGATTTACAGCATTGTGTCATTTAATTTTAGGGGTAGGTTTATCTCTTGCTCCTATTGGTGCATACCTAGCTGTTACAGGTAAATTCGATTGGCTACCTTTATTTTTTTCTTTTGCTGTATTATTTTGGGTAAGCGGCTTTGATATTATTTATGCCTTACAAGATGAAGATTTTGACAAATCGAAAAATCTAAAATCTATTCCTGTTTGGCTAGGAAAAAAAGGTGCATTAATTTTATCAAGCATATTTCACTTTATAAGTGCTTCTTTTATTATCTATGCTGGACTATATGCTAACTTCAATATATGGTATTGGATGGGAGTTTTGATTTATTCAACATTGCTTTTTTATCAGCATACACTTGTAAAACCAAATGATTTAAGTAAGGTAAATTTAGCATTTTTTACAACAAATGGTATTGCTAGCGTTGTATTCGCCATGTTTGTATTGATTGCTATATTTTACACATAACCCAAATTAATCAAAAAATCTCCAAGAAACGCCTAATTTTAGAGCTCTGTCATTCATAGGGTAACGCGGAGTTAAAATATAATAATTACCCATCATTCCACTATTCAAATGGTCAACTTTAATAAAAACTCTAACAGTTTTTATTTGAGCATTTATAAAAAAATCAATAAAAGGATAATCTCCATATTTTTTTTCATTTTGTAAATAAAATTGAGCTGTTGCTGGCATATATGCATTCGCATAATACGCTGAATTATAAAACAATGCTGCACCAATTTGAAATTTCATAGCTCCTCTAAATAAATTATTTTCATAAAAAACAGAATGCTCCAATACAAATTCCGGCAACCTTATTACAGCAGAATCGGAAATAAACTGATAATTAACTTTATTATTGAAATGCCAATTGTGAAAAGAAATATCTTTTTTAACAAAAGCTGTAAAAACAGGTATAAAACCTAAAAACTGTTTAGCTTTTGCATTCTTATCAAAATATAGTATGTTAGAACATTGAGCTAAATTAACACCCAAAGAAAAATGATATTTAATCATATAAAAATTTATTCCAACATTAGCTTCCAACATTTTGCTGAAATTGTTTTGCCAACAAAAATTATTTGCTAAAAATCTATTATAAATAAAATCTGGAGAATGCCTATCAACAAAAGTCTTA
>CANCPZ010000052.1 GCA_947380175.1 Bacteroidota bacterium
GTATTGTTGATGTGCCCAATACATTTACACGAACTGTATCTTTATCGGAGCAACCACCATTTGGATTTGTAACTGTGATTATAAAATCGGTAATTCCACAAGGTGGCTGTGCCACTGTATTTTGTGCACTTGGGTTTGCAATATTTCCAATTGAAGGAGTCCATTGATATGAAAAGGACGCCGGGTTTGCTATAATTGAGCAATGGTGTAATATTATATTTGGGTGCTTGTTAGCACTACCAATCGAACCTGTAATAGTGGTACATTGGTCATCACTATCATCGTTGCTCCAAATACTTGATACATAAGCTGTTGTTGTGTTAGTTGTAGAGCAATTATTTGTAAAATTAAATGTAGGAGGGAGTTCACTAAAACATATTTGAATAATAATATTTGATAACCCATCCCATTCAAATGCATTTGAAAATATGTGAGTATTCCAACCTGTAACAATATTTTTTGTTTGGGCAGGATAAACGGTAAGGAGCCCTGTTTCAAAAACAGGCGTTGTTGCGTTAAAAGTAGTTAAATTAGTACAGCCCATTTTTATTGTATATTCATGGTAGGTTGTAATACCTTTGATTTTTTTTACATAAAAATCTAATTGATCTATTTTGCCTCCACTTATACCTGCGGCGTTTAGTTCTGCAGCAGTGTAAAGATATTGTTGCATAGACGAGGTGTAATAATTGCCGTAAGGAGCAGGGTAATTTGTTGCACTATTTGAAGTTGTATCGGTTCCAATAGTACTTGCAGTAGATGTTCCTCCACACCCTCCCGACAAACTTAATCCACAGGTTGCTGGTATTGTTGGGCCAGAAAAATAAGTGTTCAAATTTACAATACCGCCTGCATTAAAGGTTGTATCATTAGATGCTATAATTTGTGGCGAATAGGAAGCTGTTGCAGTAATTGAAACAGGACTGCTTTGTACACAACCTTGTGCGCTTGAAATAGTTACTGTATATGTGTGAGTTCCTGGAGCATTAAATGTCGCAGATGTGTTTGGGCTTGCTGTATTACTAAGGTTTGTTACAGGATTCCATTGATAGGTGTATGAACCAGCAGGTGATAAATTTGCTACACCTATATTAACAGGAGTTAACAAACAAGAACTTACCGAACTTTGTGTTATGTTATATGTAAAATTAGGTGTCACAAAAACCATTACAGTATCTGTTACAATACAACCACTACTGCCGTTACAGGTTAGTAAATATTTTGTTGTAGCTGTTGGCGAAGCAATTGGGTTTTGGCAAGGATTGCATGAAAAGTTAGTGCCAACTATAATCGGAGGCCCATTAATAACAGACCAAGTATATGAGGAGCCAGGGCCTGTTGCATTTAGAGTAGCCGTTTGTGATCCACATATTGTTTGGTCTGCCCCTGCATTAGCAGCAGGCAAAACATTTATGTCATAATTTACAGTTTGTTGACCCGTTACTGGACACGCATTATCTTTAATGGTTAAAGCAAAGTTTGTATTTGTATTTGCAGATCCTGCAGGCGCTGTCCAACTTACATTAACCGTTATTGGGTTTGTGCCAGAGCTATTAATAATAGCTCCAGGTAAAACTTGTTGTATGTTGGATGTATATGTTAGTACATCCGCTCCATCCGGATCGGTAAAAGTCATATCAAATGTAAATGGTATATTTTCACATATTTGCATCGAATTAGGACTAGTTGCTGTAGCTCCTGTGCCAGTTAAATGATCTATGCCTCCAGCATTACAAGGGATTACTTGATTTGTACAGGAAACAACAACCATTTGAATGTCTCTAATAATACTACCAATAATAACTCCGTTAGCATTTTTTTCTTCAACCAAAAAACAAACAACATAATTACCTATTGCTGTCGGCGTAAAAGAAATTAAACCGGTATTTTGGTCAATTGTAATTCCTGTCATTGGCGATGTCCCAGAATAACCTGTAGAATATGCAACAGGCGTTGTTGAGTTTGCTTCCATTGCACTAACAAAAGAGTAAGCCAATGTATTACCATCTGTTTCAACTACTCCTGGGTTATAACAAACTGGTTGACCAACACACATATATGGCAGTGGTTGAGAAGTAAAGTAAGGGGAATTATTGTTTGGCGCATCCGCGTTATTTAATGTTGCATAAAAATCATAATCATCAAAGTCAGCATTAACAACATTGGTAGAAATGTTGCGACAACATCCATTGAGTTCAAAGGTCCATTGGCTACATGCTCCAGGCAAAGTAACAATAGCTGAATAAATATTTTTTGAATTACCTGGTAGTGTACCTCCATTACAAGTTGTTTGTCCTATACTGTTGGGGCATATCTGAGATACTTCATAGGTGGTATCTCTGTTTACTATAAATGTAACACTTGCCAAACCACATGTATTATCAGCTGTTATACTTTCGGAAGTTCCCGGGTCATATTGACCACAATCCCAATATATTGTTAATATAACTTTGTATTGGTTATTTCCTAAAGACGTATATGTAACCTCTCCTCCCGAAATATGAGAAGCATTTGCCAGTTTTTGGCCCAACAATAAAAACACACAAATGAAAATAAACTTACCTGTTTTTTGGAGCATAGTAAAGGGTATTTTTAAAAATATTTATTTTAATTATAGGGCTATAATTCTTATAGTTTTAATTAATATGATTAACAAATATGCTAAAATAATTATAAAAATAAAAATATCGATCTCGTTTTCGAAATCTCAATATGTATATGATGTTTTTTGAATCGATTAAGTTGCATAACTAAAACAACTTTTTTATATAATTAAATGTAAATTTAGTGCGTGAAAAAGTTAGCAATTGTTTTTTATTATTTAAAATATCTTGTTCAGTCTACTTCCGAACATGGTGTTCATTCGCCTTTTGTTTTCGATTTAATATTGAAGGTAATTTATAATGATAAGGAGTATTATCCGTTCAAAAATATTGAGGTCGTAAGAGAACAATTGTTGACATCCAATCAAATGGTTAATTGTGTTGATATGGGAGCAGGTTCAAAAGTAACAGCCTATAATACTAATATTGAAATAAAAAAAAATGTTGGCCACATTGCAAAATATGCAACAAAGTCAGTCAAATATGCACAATTGCTTTTTCGGTTGGTAAATTATTTTCAGCCAGAAAATGTTATAGAGCTTGGTACTTCCTTTGGAATAAGTACAGCATATTTGGCATCTGCAAATTCAAAAACAAATGTCATAACTATTGAAGGTTCCCCTGAAATTGCAGAAATTGCAAACAAAAATTTTAAACATTTAGGACTTCAAAATATTCAACAATTAATAGGGAATTTTGATTCAGTTTTACCTTCAGTTTTAAAAAAGACAGACAAAGTGGATTTTGTTTTTTTTGATGGAAATCACCGCAAACAAGCTACCTTAAATTATTTTAATCTTTGTTTGCAAAAAGCGCACAATAATTCTGTTTTTGTGTTTGATGATATTTATTGGTCTTTCGAAATGAAAGAAGCGTGGGATGAAATAAAAACTGATAGTCGTGTAAAAGTAACCATCGATTTATTTTATATGGGCATTGTGTTCTTTCGAAAGGAGCAGGTTAAGCAACATTTTGTTGTACGCTTTTAGTACTTTTTTTAGCTTATTTTTTTAGATAAAAAACGAGACAAAATGTATTATTGGTACCATTTTACCTTTCTTGGTGAATTACAAATTCGTAAATTCGTTTTTTATTTATAACATAAATTTAATGATGCAAACTATTATTCAACTTTCAAACATTGCAAAATCCTATAAAGTAGGTACTGAAGAAATACATGCTTTACGTTCGGTCTCTGTTCAAATTATAAAAAATGAATATGTAGCATTGATGGGACCGTCGGGAAGTGGTAAATCTACCTTAATGAATGTATTGGGGTGCTTAGATAGTCCATCAAGTGGAGAGTATATCTTGAATGGTATTTCTGTTGCGCAAATGTTGGATAATAGATTGGCTGAGGTACGCAACAAAGAAATTGGTTTTGTTTTTCAATCATTTAATTTATTACCCAGATCAACTGCATTGGATAATGTAATGCTTCCATTGATTTATGCAGGATTTAATAAGGCAGAAAGGCTAAAGCGTGGAAAAGAAGTTTTGGAGCAAGTTGGATTGGGTGATCGTATCATGCATAGACCAAATGAGCTTTCGGGAGGTCAGCGTCAGCGTGTTGCAATTGCAAGGGCTTTGGTTAATAGGCCAGCAATAATATTAGCCGATGAACCTACAGGGAATTTAGATTCAAAAACATCAGTTGAAATTATGGCTTTGTTTGAAGAGATACATCAAAATGGGAATACAATTATTTTGGTAACTCACGAGGAAGATATAGCTCAACATGCTCACAGAATAGTTCGTTTAAAGGATGGTGTTGTAGAAAAAGATTACAAAAATGAGCGGATTATTTCAGTTAGTAATCGATTGCTACAATCATAATTTTTAAAAATACACAAATTAGTAAATTCATACAGATTAGTTATTCGTACTATGGCTTTTAAGATATATACAAAAACAGGTGATAAAGGCGAAACTTCCTTGATTGGCGGAACTCGCGTTCAAAAAAATCATATACGTATTGAAACATATGGCACCGTAGATGAACTAAACTCATATATTGGATTAATTCGTGACCAACAAATTGACGAGCATTCAAAAAAGATACTAATTGAAATTCAAGATCGCTTATTTACTATTGGTTCTTTATTAGCTTCAGATCCTGATAAGCCAAGTAAAATGAAAATTCCTGATTTACAAGAAGATGATATCGATTTGTTGGAACTAGAGATTGATAGGATGGATGTATTATTGCCCGAAATGAAATCGTTTGTATTGCCTGGTGGCCATACAACCGTTTCGTTTTGTCATATTGCTCGTTGTGTTTGCCGAAGAGCCGAACGTTTAACAATTCACCTATCTGAGGAGAGCTTGGTTTCGCCAATTGTAATAAAATATTTAAACCGTTTGAGTGATTATTTATTTATGCTTTCTCGAAAATTTACCCAAGATTTAAATGCTCAGGAAATTCCATGGAAGCCTCGAATTTAATTAAATACAAAATATCATTTTGATTAGTGGATTTAATTTTTACTTTTGCAGAAAAATCAACTAGGGTTGTAAAAATTAATTTTAAAATGTAATACCAATAAGGATTTTACATTTTATTTCAAAAATAAAAAATATGTATTGGACATTAGAGTTAGCGAAAAATTTGGAAGATGCACCTTGGCCTGCAACAAAAGATGAATTAATTGATTTTGCAATTCGTTCGGGCGCTCCTATGGAGGTTATTGAAAATCTTCAGGAAATTGAAGACGAAGGAGAAATGTACGAAACAATTGAGGAAATTTGGCCTGATTACCCAACCAAAGAAGATTTCTTTTTTAATGAGGATGAATATTAGTTTTGTAAACTAAATTTATAACGTAATTATAATTTAGTTTTAGCTTTTTTTTAATAATCTCTTTGTACTTTAAATGAATAAAATAAGGGCGTTAAAGCCCTTTTTTTATTCATTTAAAGTGGCACCTTTCGACCTGAAATCCATTTTATTCCCAATTTTTGTAAGTTCTTGTTACACCATTTTTTTTTGGCAGTATTTAAATGATTAGTTTCTTTAACTGTATTTATTCCAAATCATTTTCAATCACTAACCTAATTGATATTCACATTTTTGTTTACCTTTAATCCGTTGCAAAACCAATTAAAATTAAAGGAGAAATATAGAATGAGTATTACTAAAGAGCAAGTTTTAGAGGCATTAAAAAATGTAGATGATCCTGATTTGAAAAAGGATTTGGTAACCCTTGGAATGATACGTGATTTAGAGGTAAAAGATAAAAATGTAAATTTTACGGTAATGCTTACAACACCTGCATGTCCTATGAAAGAAATGATTCATAAAGCGTGTGTGAATGCTGTTTTGCATTTTGTTGATAAAGAAGCTGTTGTAAATGTTCGCATGACAGCTGATGTAACTGGTGGAAAAAAAACAGGACCTTTATTACCTCATGTAAAAAATATTATTGCAGTAGCTTCTGGCAAAGGGGGGGTTGGTAAATCCACTGTGGCTTCAAATCTTGCTGCAGCATTGGCAAAACAAGGTGCTAAGGTTGGTTTGGTTGATGCTGATATTTATGGGCCATCACAAACAATTATGTTTAACGTAGTTCATGAAAAACCTCTTATACAGGTTATTAATGGTGTGAATAAAATTATTCCTGTAGAAAGTTATGGTGTGAAATTATTGTCAATTGGCTTTTTTGCAGATACATCGCAAGCAATTGTTTGGCGTGGGCCAATGGCCTCAAAAGCACTTACACAAATGTTTTCGGATGCTGAATGGGGCGAATTAGATTATTTAATTTTAGACTTGCCTCCAGGTACTGGCGATATTCATTTGTCACTAGTTGCAGCTGTGCCAATTAATGGAGTGGTAATTGTGAGTACTCCTCAATACGTTGCTTTAGCTGATGCTCAAAAGGGTGTAGGCATGTTTCAATTGCCACAAATAAATGTTCCTGTTTTGGGAATAGTAGAAAATATGGCATACTTTACACCTGCTGAATTACCGAATAATAAATATTATATTTTTGGAAAAGACGGAGCAAAAACGCTTGCTGAAAAATTAAATGTTCCTTTGTTAGGCGAGATACCTTTGGTGCAAAGTATTTGTGAAGCAGGAGATGCTGGTCGTCCGGCTGTTTTACAAGAAAATACGCCACAAGCAATAGCCTTTATGGAAATGGCAAGCAAAGTTGCTCAGCAGGTATCGATTGTAAATGCAAGAAAAATAGAGCCCGAAACATTAGTTTCATAAAATAATAAACATACTTATTGATAAAGACATAATTCATCAAGATTAATCTGTATTTATAAATGAACGATTTAATAAAAAAAGTAGAAGAAGCATTGGATCAAATTCGTCCTTATTTACAGGCTGATGGAGGTAATGTATCTTTAGTAGAAATTACGGAAGATAATATTGTTAAACTGGAATTACTTGGCGCATGTAAATCTTGTTCAATGAATATGATGACATTAAAAGCAGGTATTGAAGATTCTATCAAGCGTTTAGCACCTGAAATAAAAGGTGTTGAAGCAATTAATTTAACTGCAACTGTTTAGAAATTAATTTCTTTTTTTAGGATTTTATAATATAATCAATGAAAAAATATTTCTTTTTTATTTCGGTTATTTTCACACTATTTTTTTGTTCCTCTTGTGCTCCTGATTTAAAAATTCCTGAAGCAAGTTCAGGTACTGCAAATTTTTCTAAAACAATTGCTATTGGCGGTAATTTCATGGCTGGATATCAAGATGGTGCATTGTTTTTTAAAGGACAAACACTTTCGATACCTGCTTTGCTGTCCGAGCAATTTAAATTAGTTGGTGGTTCTTCATTTAATCAGGCATTAATGCCTGATGATAATGGTTTAGGCTTAAATAGTAAATTGTGGGAAAGTCCATTCCTTAGTCCATTTCACTTAGGTTATAAAACCGATTGCAAAGGTATTGCCTCATTGGCACCAATAAATACTGCAATTTTACTAAGTGCAGCAACTCCTTATTTAAGGGGCGTTGCTGGTAATAGCATTCAAAATTTAGCTATTCCTTTTGCAAACATGGTAGATTATTTTAATCCAACATTTGGCAATAGTTTTTTGTTAGGCAATAAAAACCCATATTATAATCGTATTGCTAGTAATCCTGGTTTGTCAACTATTTATGCCGATGCAAAAGCTCAGAATGCCACTTTTTTTTCGGCTTGGTTAGGGATGGAAGACGTTTATAATTATGCAAGCAGTGGAGGTACAAGTAAACCAATTTCGTCAGCTCTAAATTTTAGTTTTCATTTAGATTCAATCTTAAGTGCATTAACTGCCAACGGAGCAAAAGGTGTTATTGCTACAATACCTGATTTCAGAATGTTTCCGTATTATAATTTAGTGTCATGGAACAGCGCATCAATGGATCAGACGCAGGCAAATACCTTAAACAATTTATACGATAGCACTTTTTTTACTCAAATTCATTTTCATGCAGGACAAAATGGGTTTGTTATTTATGATGAAACACTACCCGAAACTGTTCGTCAATTGCATCAAGGCGAATATATTACACTTTCAGTGCCACTCGATTCAATGAAATGTTTAAAGTATGGTTTAGTGGGCAGTGTAATTGATGGTAGATACATTTTAGATAGTACCGAAGTATATCAAATAGATCAATCTATCAATTCATACAATGCTGTAATTACTCAAAAAGCAGCGCAATATAATTTAGCATTGGTTGATATGCATTCGTTTTTTTGTTCAGTAAAATCTGGAATAAAAGGGAATGGTGTTGATTTTAATGCAGATTTTGTTTCGGGAGGTTTTTATAGTTTGGATGGCTATCATCCTAATCAAAAAGGATATGCATTGATTGCAAATGAATTTGTAAAGTCAATTAACCTAAAATACAATGCAGTTATTCCTGATGTAAACTGTCTGGAGTGTGATGGATTATTATTTCCTTAATAGATTTCTGAATAAATTATCTTGTTAGCAAAACATATCCAGTTATTGGATTGTGTGGTTTGCTATTCAATCCACTTGCAGTTATAGTATAATAATATGTACCAGCACTTGCTTGTTGGCCGCTAATTGTTGTGCCATTCCAACCTGATCCCATTTTTTTAAACTCAGCCATTTTTATTCCCCATCTATCATAAATTGTACACTCAAAATCTTTTATACCAATGCCCGATACAATAAATTCGTCATTCTTTTCATCTCCATTTGGGGTAAAAACATTCGGAATTACCAATGAAAAATCATCAAGGATAATAACCATTGCTTTGGCTGTATCAGCACAAAAACCATTGTCTGAAACAATAAGATTTACTTCGTAGTTACCTGGTGTTTGATAAGTAACATTAGGTGGATTTTGTAAAGTGCTAAATGTTTGATCACCAAAAATCCAATTGTAATTTACTGAAGTGGGAATATTTTGGCTAGTGTTTGTGAATGCAATAACTAGGGGAGGGTCTCCTGTTGGAGGGGTAGGACTTGTTGTAAATCCAGCTATAGGTGAAGTGTTTACCGAAACTGTTAAAATAGTTCGTGCACTTTCACACCCACCATTTTTTTCCGAAACGTAAAAAGATGTAATTCCAATTGTGGAGGTGTTTGGTATTGGAGCACTTGTTGATCCCACTCCTCCGCTTGCTGCGGTATACCATAAAAATGTTGTTCCTGATGGAGTAAGAGCTATAGCTGTTTCGTTCTGACAATAGTTTATAGACGATGTTGATGGTGCTGTTGGTTGAGAATTAACAGTTACAATTACATGGCTAAATACTGTGTCATTACATAAATCAATTACACCAAAAGAAACAGAAATGCTACCCGATGTAATTGTAGGTTTATAGTTTGTTGAAAATAAAGTTGGTGTAGAAAAAGTTCCGCTAGCAGCTTGCCAGATAACACCCGAATAACCTCCTGTTTCTGTACCTACTAAATTTACGGAATCTCCGGAACATATCGTTTGGCCTATTCCAGCATTAACTGTTAATGGTATTAAAGGAGCATTACAAGCATTGTTTACATAAGATGCAGATCCATTAAAAGTATATTCAACAGTTGCACCATCTTGCGCGGTATGATTGCCTGCTTGGTCTACTAATAAAGCTTTATCATAACTTACTATATCGTAGCAGCTAGTTGACATTTGTGTGATTGTTAATGTTTTGATTGACGAAGTTGCGTTTACATAATTTCCAAAGTGTCCGCCACTATTTCCAGCAATCTGAAAAATAACATAAAGTGTATCATTTAAATTTGCAAACGAATTTGCGGCAGTGCACATATCGGTTGAGGTGATTAAAAGTATTCTTTTTCCTGCTGGTAAAACACCACCAACGGGTTCAATTAATTTTCCACAACTTAATATAGTTGCATTTAAAGTATTAACGAGTGCTGTTGTAGTTGCGTTTTTAGGTGATATTCCTTTAAAAAGATTTGCTGGCCAAGCAATATCAATATCCGAAATGTTTATAGGGTTAGGCCCAACAACAAAACGAACCATTTCGTTTTCTCCTTCAGAACCACCAGGGCAAACGGAAGCATCAATACAGGCATCAACTAAAATGCTTTCTATTTCAAAACATTTACTCGGAGTTTGTGCTTTAGCAGTATAAATAAAAAGTGTTGAAAATAGTAGTGTACAGAAAAAAAGCTTGCCGATTATTTGCCTTGCATTATCCATTTATCATGTTTTAGTTTAAAAACAATAATTTAATTTCTAATAAGATAAAGCGGTTTCGGATTATCCTGAATACCTATTCAGGATTCTTGTATTGTGATCACTACTATCAAATTTTTTACAACAAAAATAAAAAATAGGTTTTGAAATTACATTGTCACTAAAATAAATAAATGTTAATTTTAATGTTTTGTAACAATTTTAATCTTCCATTGCAAAAAGCATATTTTATTTCAAGCCCATCAATGCTTTCTTAAAGCTAACTTTATCATCAATTATTTTTGCAAGAGCACCAATGTTTACCCGCTCTTGTATCATTGTATCGCGATGACGGATAGTAACTGTATTGTCTTCTAGTGATTGATGGTCGATGGTGATACAGAATGGTGTTCCTATGGCATCTTGTCTACGATAACGCTTTCCAATAGTATCTTTTTCATCGTAAGTACAAGCATTATCGAATTTTAGCAAATCGATTATTTCGCGTGCTTTTTCAGGTAACCCATCTTTTTTAAGTAATGGTAAAACGGCTACTTTTATTGGGGCTAAAAATGCAGGAAGGTTTAACACTGTTCTTGTTGTGCCATCTTCCAATACCTCTTCCATTAAGGCCTTTGATAATACTGCTAAAAATAAACGATCTAATCCAACAGAAGTTTCAACCACATAAGGAACATAATTTTGATTTAATTCAGGATCAAAATATTGCAATTTTTTTCCTGAATGTTGTTCGTGTGCTTTTAAATCGAAATCGGTACGGGAGTGAATTCCTTCCAATTCTTTAAATCCGAACGGGAAATTAAATTCAATATCACAAGCCGCATTAGCATAATGTGCTAATTTAATGTGATCATGAAAACGATAGTTAGTGGAGCCAAAACCTAATGAGTTGTGCCAAGCCATACGTGTTGCTTTCCAATGATTGTACCATTCCATTTCAGTGCCTGGTCTAACAAAAAATTGCATTTCCATTTGTTCGAATTCGCGCATACGGAAAATAAACTGACGGGCTACAATTTCATTTCTGAAAGCTTTTCCTGTTTGAGCAATACCAAACGGTATTTTCATTCTACCCGATTTTTGTACATTTAAAAAGTTGACAAAAATGCCTTGTGCTGTTTCTGGGCGAAGATAAATAATATTAGAATCCTCTGTTACAGCACCCATCGAGGTGTTGAACATTAAGTTAAACTGACGCACTTCTGTCCAGTTTTTAGAACCCGAAACAGGACAAACAATTTCACAATCAATAATGATCTGGCGAACTGCTTCTAAATCGTTTTTCTCTAAAGCATCTTTAAACTTTGCAAGTATTTCATTTGCTTTCGTTTGGTTTTCAAGTACACGAGCGTTGGTTGCTCTAAATGTTTCTTCATTAAAAGCATCACCAAAACGTTCTTTTGCCTTATCAACCTCTTTCTCAATTTTCCCTTCAATTTTCGCAACATGTTCTTCAATCAAAACGTCAGCTCGATAACGTTTTTTACTATCCTTATTATCTATCAATGGATCGTTAAATGCATCAATGTGTCCGGAAGCTTTCCAGGTTGTTGGGTGCATAAAAATTGCTGCATCAATGCCTACAATGTTTTCATGCATTTGTACCATTGCTTTCCACCAGTAATCACGTAGGTTTTTTTTGAGTTCAACACCCATTTGTCCATAATCATATACAGCACTTAAGCCGTCATAAATTTCAGAACTCTGAAAAATAAACCCATACTCCTTTGAGTGGGAAATGATGTTTTTGAAAATATCTTCTTGGTTTGCCATAGTGCGCAAATTTAGAAATTATATTGATTTACTTATTGTTTTGCTAAGTCGATTATTTATTAAAAAAGAAGCATATTTTCATTTTCTATGGGTACGAACCATTCGCGATTATCTTTGGTTTTACTTCTTTTTATTCTTCCGACTTGTTTTTTAGTTGCATTAACAACGAATATGCACCCTTTGTAACAAAAGACAAGTTTGTAAGCGACTTTTTATTTTCAGTTGTAATCTCTGTAAAATTGTTATCGGAAATTCCTTTTTGAATTTCAATCATTTCAAACTCATTTTTACCTGCCAAAATAAAAACAAAATCTTTCCCTTCAAAACTAACAATTGCGTCTTCATGGATAGCTAAAACATTGTTGCTTTTTATTTGAATTTCGGCATTCATATACATTCCTGGGAAAAGTGTTTTGTCATAATCTTCAAAGTGACAATGAACGTCAGCACTTCTATCTTCGCCTAAATCTTGGCTAATCAATATAATTTCGCACGGGTGTTTTTTGTCGGGTTGGTTATTATTAAATGCAAAAAGTTTTTGCCCAATCGAAAGTTTATCCAAATCCTTTTCAAATACTTTTAAATTCAAATGGATGTCATCAGGATTAATTAGTTCAAACAGTATATCTGTTGGATTTACATATTTGCCAATATTTACATTTACTTTTGATACAAAACCATCAATAGGCGAGCTCAGTGTTATACTCCGTGATATGTTTAATTCATTTAATGTTAAAGGATTAATGTTGATTAGTTTCAATTTTTCCGATAACGAATTCATTATTATTTTTTGATTTTTCAAATCCATTTCAGTTTGTTGAAAAACCTTATCACTTGTTGCTTTGCTTTGATTTAAATCTTTTTGGCGATTGTACTCATTTTCGGCAAACGCCAATTTTGATTTAGCAATTAAATACTCTTGCTGAAAATCAATGTATTGCTGGTCTTCCATCACGGCTATTGTTTCCCCTTTTTTAATACGCATCCCTGGCAACAATTGTGTTGATTTTAAAAATCCCCCCAAAGGCATACTTACAGAAATTAAATTTTGAGGAGGAACATCAATTTTCCCATTTAGCTTTATAACGGAAGAAAGCAACTTGTTTTCTAATTTTCCAATTTCGATTTTAATTGTTTGGGTTTGAGCTTCAGTTAGTATTAATTTATTTTCAACAACTGTTTGGTTTAATTCTTTTTCTTCTGCTTTTTTGCTGCCACATGAGGTGAGTCCAACAAAAAAAATTAATAAGATGATTGTATTTTTCATACTATTTATTTTTATTTAGAGATTAAATAATTGATTTGTATAAGTGATTCGTTAAGGTTTTTAATGGCATCTAAGTAATTAGATTGAATTGAGATTGCTTGATTTGTAAGCATAACCCATTCTAAATAATTAATCTCTCCATTTTTAAATTGCTTGTTTGCTGTTTCAATAATAATTGTAGCATTTTTCAGCGCTTTAATTTCAAAATAATCTACACTTGTTAAATTGGTTTGATACTGATTAATGGCAGAAGTGTATTCCATTTTCATTTTGTTATTTTCTTGAAAATAATTGTTTTCGGAAATCCTTAATTCGATTTTCGAAGCTTTAATTTTTGATTTTTGTGCACCAAAAAACAATGGAATTCCTAATCCAAATTGAAATGATTGAAATCGGGTAGAGGTGTTGTAAAATTGATTGTCGGCACCAATTCCTTGTATTGTTACATTGCGATATCCAAAATTTAAATCAGGTAGGAGCTTTGATTTTTCTACCCGCTGATTTATAATAGCTCTTGTTTTTTGCTGTTCAATTATCTTCAAAAAAGGGTGCTTACTGATAAGTCCGCTATCTAAATTTAAAACAGCGCTGTATTTTAGATTCTGTTCAGTTGGTAAATAAATAACAGGTGTATTTAATAGTAGGTTAAATTCTAATTTAACCAATGTCAATTCTTTTTGAACTTGGTTAAGCTGCATGCCAATATTTCCTCTTTGAGTTTCTGCTGTTGCTTTTTCCAAAACATTACTTTCTCCTTTCGAAAATCGTAAATTAGCTCTTTCAAGAAATGAATTGTAAATACTATCTGACTGTATCAACAAACGTTCTTTTTCCTTTAGAAAAATGTAAGCATAAAATGTTTGTCGAACCATTTTTTTTGTTTCGGCCTCTTTTAAAGCAATATTCCATAAGGATGTTTCCCAGTCAACATTCGATAATCTTTTTTGATTGGAGTATACTGTTGGAAAATTAAAAGATTGTGAAATACCCCAACCATTATCATTATAAGCACTGTTTATTTGACCTGTTTCCGCTGTTACACTTGTTTGAGGAATACTATTAACACTTTTAATTAATTGTTTTTGATATTCTGAGCGAAGCACTTCACTCTTTACAATCAGGTTGTTTTTAAGGGCGGTATCTATTGATGCTTGAAGCGTTATAGGTGTTTGTGCATTACTTTCAAAACAAAAGAATACAAAAAGAATTGTTATAACAGAAATCGTTTTTTGTTTCGACTTTGTTTTAAATCCTCCTTCAAAAAGTAGGTATAAAACAGGTAAAACAAAAAGAGTTAAAAATGTGGCAATCATTAAACCACCAATTACCACAGTAGCTAATGGCCTTTGAACTTCTGCCCCGGCACCACTGCTAATGGCCATCGGCATAAATCCCAATGATGCAACAAAGGCTGTCATTAGCACAGGGCGTAACTTTATTTTTGTTGCCATCAAAACAATTTTTCTGGTATTGTTCCATCCTTCTGCTTTCAACCGATTGAATTCGGCTATCAAAACAATACCATTTAAAACAGCTACTCCAAATAAAGCAATAAAACCAACACCAGCCGAAATGCTAAAAGGCATATTGCGTAACGAAAGAGCAAAAATACCGCCTACAGCAGATAATGGTATTGCCGAATAAATTAATAAACCTTGTTTAATAGAGTTAAAAGAAAAA
>CANCPZ010000053.1 GCA_947380175.1 Bacteroidota bacterium
TGCTGATGGTACAGCCATTGGTAATGGTTTAGCAACTGCTGTTACACGAGTAAAAGATAGTAAAGCAAAAAGTAAAGTTGTAATTTTATTAACAGATGGAGTTAACAATCAAGGTTCCGTTGCTCCGCTTACAGCAGCAGAAATTGCCAAAGCATTTGGTGTTCGCGTTTATACGATTGGTTTAGGAACTCAAGGGAAAGCTCTTGCACCTATTAGCATGTATCCTGATGGTACATACGAATATGGTTATGTTGATGTTAATATTGATGAAAAAACAATGACTGAAATAGCTTCAATGACAGGTGGTAAATATTTTCGCGCAACCGATAATGATAAATTGAAAGAAGTATATCAAGAAATTGATCGTCTAGAAAAAACAATTTTTGAAGAGAAAAATTTCACCAATAAGGCAGAACACTTTTTACCTTTTGCAATTGCAGCAGCATTGTTGTTATTAGCAGAGTTTTTATTGAAAAATATAGTTTATAAAAGTATACCATAAAATAAGTAATTAAAAATTACAACGTGTTTCAACTAGAAAATAAATATTATTTATATGCATTGGTTTTAATACCTGTTTTTATAATCATATATTGGTTAGTGAGCAGGTGGAGAAAGAATGCCTTGAAAGCATATGGCGATATTTCTATTATTAAACAGCTATTCCCAGATGTGTCAAATGCGAAACGTTTTTGGAAATTTATTCTATTTACAATTGCTTTTGCATTGTTGATTATTGGCATTGTAAATCCTCAGGTAGGAACAAAGCTGGAAGAAGTAAAACGGAAAGGTGCAGATTTGATGATTTGTTTAGATATTTCTAATAGTATGAAGGCGGAAGATTTATCGCCTAATCGCTTGGAAAAAGCAAAGCAGGCAATTTATAAACTTTTTGATAAGTTAGAAGGAGATCGAATTGGTATAATTGTTTTTGCTGGAGAAGCATATGTTCAATTGCCAATAACTACAGATTATGCTGCTGCAAAATTATTTTTAGAAAGTATTAATACAGACATGATTCCCACACAAGGCACAGCCATTGGTTCTGCAATTAATTTGGCTGTTGAATCTTTTGGTAAGGATGAAGGTAAAAATAAGGCAATTGTTATTATTACAGATGGTGAAAATCATGAAGATGACGCCATTAAAGGAGCTGAAGCTGCCGCTGAAAAAGGAATTGAAATACATACAATTGGAATGGGTTCAGCAGAAGGAGCTCCGATACCTTTGTATAAAGGGACGATTCGAGAAGGGTTTAGAAAAGATAAGGAAGGAAATCCGATTGTAACAAAACTAAATGAGCAAACATTGCAAGAAATTGCAACTGCAGGAAATGGTATTTATGTGCGTGCTTCAAATTCTGATGCAGGCTTAAATAATGTACTTGATGCAATCAGTAAGTTAGAGAAAAAACAATTTGAAAGTAAAATGTATAGCGATTATGAAGATCGTTTTCAATGGTTTATTTCTGTCGCATTTTTACTCTTATTAATTGAAACATTTTTAACAGAACGAAAAAGCAAAATTTATCAACGCTTGAATTTATTTGAATCGAAAAAAGTATAATGTATTTAATAAAAAAACATATTAAAACTCTTTTATTTTTAATTCTTACTGTCCTTTTGCTTTCGCCTTTCTATTCTTTTGCTCAAGGTGATAAAAAGTTTATTAAAGAAGGTAATAAAGCATATTTAAATAAAAAATATAGCGAAGCAGAAAAAAATTATAGTCGTGCAATAAATAAAAATAAGGGCTCTTATAATGGTTCGTTTAATTTAGGTGACGCATATTACAAGCAAGGAAAATACGAGGAGGCAGCAGAGCAATTTCAATCATTAACACACAGGGCTACATCAAAAGATACTTTATCAAAAGCATATCATAATTTAGGAAATGCGTTAATGAAATCTAAAAAATACCAAGAAGGTTTAGATGCCTATAAAAATTCATTAAAAAATAATCCGAACGACGAAGAAACTCGTTACAATTGTGCCTATGCTCAGCAAATGTTAAAGCAACAACAGCAGCAGCAACAAAAGGATAAAGATAAAAAAGATAACAAAGACAAGAAGAACGATAAAAACAAGAAGGACGATAAAGACAAGAAGGACGATAAGAAAGATAAAGATAAAAAAGATCAGGATAAAAAAGAGAAGCAGGATAAGGATAAGCAAGATAAAGATAAAAAGCCTGATCAAAATCAAATATCAAAAGAGGACGCAAAACGATTGTTAGATGCCTTGCAAAATGATGAAAAAAATCTTCAAGACAAATTGAAGAAAGGAAAAGTTAAAGGAGTAAAAGCAGAAATAGAAAAAGATTGGTAATTTTTTATTCTACCTCATAAGTATATTAAATATCGTTGAATTCTTTTTGGTAATTAAAAAATAGAATAAGTTTTATTTAAGAATGAAAAAAATAGTTAGTATTTTATTTTTAATTGTTTTATTTACTAATGTTTCATTAGCACAAAAGTTTACTGCATCTGCAAGTAAAAATAGAGTTGCTGTTGGCGAAACATTTCAAGTTCAGTTTTCACTTAATGGAAATGGCTCAAATTTTAAGGCACCTGCTTTAAATGATTTTGATGTCTACTCAGGTCCAAATCAATCTACAAGTATGTCCATTATAAATGGAGCCATGAGTCAATCTGTAACACTTTCATATATTTTAGCAGCTAAAAAAGAAGGTAAATTTACCATTGGTTCGGCAAGTGTTATTGTTAATGGTAATTCTACACTGCAATCGAATGCTTTAGTGATTGAAGTTGTTAAGGGTACTGCTAATGCTCAAAATCAAGGTTCACAAAATCCATCGACTACAACCAACGAAAATGTAGGCGATAATTTATTCGTAAAAACTACTGTTAGTAAAACAAAAGCATATTTAGGCGAGCAAATTTCTGTTACGCATAAAGTTTATACTCGTTATCAATTAAGAGGTTTTCAGGATATTAAGTTTCCTGATTATACTGGTTTTTGGGCCCAAGATGTACCGAATAATGGGCAACAAATTCAGGTGTCGAATGAAAATATCGATGGTGTTAATTATCAAGTTGCTGAATTAAAACATACCTATTTGTTTGCTCAGCGAACTGGAAAATTACAAATTGAGCCAATGAATGTGGCGGTTGTGGTCCGTAAACAATCCAGTAAAAAACCACGCGATGTGTTTGAGCAGTTTTTTGGTGGTGGTTATGAAGATGCATCTTATAATGTAAAAAGTAAAGCAATTACTATTGATATTCAGGCATTGCCTGAGGCTAATAAACCTTCCAATTTTTCGGGGGCAGTAGGAGAATATTCATTTAAAGCTCAATTAAATAAAGATAAAATAAAAGCGAATGATGCTGTAAATATTTCTGTTACACTAACAGGAAAAGGAAATCTTAAATTAGTTGATCCCATAAAAATTAATTTTCCTGAAGATTTCGAAACATATGATCCTAAAATAAAGGAGAACATTGTAATAGGGGCAAATGGTGTAAGTGGTACTAAAACACTAGATTATCTAATTATTCCGCGCCACGAAGGGGATTATAAAATAGACCAGATAAACTTTAATTATTTTGATCCCGAGAAAAAAGAGTACATCACTCTCCCTTCACCTGATTTTAATTTACATGTTGAAAAGGGTGATGCAAACAGTTCATCGGCAAGTGTTTTCAATTCTCGAAATAAAGAAGATGTAAAAGTATTAGGAAATGATATTAGGTATATTAAAACAAAAGCAATTGTTTTTAAACCAAAGGATACTTATTTTTTTGGGACACCTTTGTTTTATTTCGGTTTAACAACTCCGCTAATCTTGTTTTTAATATTCCTTTTTTATAGAAAAAAAAATCAGGAAATAAATAAAGATGTTGTAGCTGTAAAAAGCAGAAAAGCTACTAAGATGGCTAAAAAACGTTTATCTCTTGCCGAACAGCACTTAAAGTTAAACAACAAAGAGAAATTTTATGTTGAAATATTTTCGGCTTTATATGGTTATATTTCAGATAAATTAAACCTACCGGTTGCCGATCTAAGTAAAGAACATATTGCTGAAAAATTACTAATGAAAAATGTAAGCAGCAATACAATTAATCAACTAACTTCAATTTTAAGTAATTGCGAATATGCTCAGTATGCGCCTAGTTCTGTTTCTGGCGATTTAAATAACATTTATATTAACACTGTTGAACTGATTACCAAAATTGAAAATGAAATTAAATAATTCCAAATCCATTTTTTATTTTAAAGTTGATTTTCTATTTTTTGGAAAATTGATAGCCATTCTTTTTTTTCTATTTTTTTCAATCGGAAAGATGGAAGCGTCCAATATTACTTTTGATAGCGCTAATGAAGCTTATGGTAAAGGTGATTTTGGAAAAGCTATAAAATTGTATGAAAGTATTGCATCAAAAGATAATCTTGAATCGGCTGAATTGTATTATAATTTAGGTAATGCTTATTATAAATTAAACAATATTTCATTAGCGATTTTAAATTATGAAAGAGCAAAAAAACTTAATCCAAATGATGATGATGTCAATTATAATTTAAAGCTGGCAAATCAAAAAATTGAAGATAAAATTGAAGTCGCTCCACAATTATTTTTAAATGAATGGAAAAATGGCATTGTGGATTTGATGAATGAAAAAGCGTGGTCGTTGCTATGTGTTTTTATGGTGGTACTTGTTTTTTTGTTTTTTTGCTTATATCTATCATCTAATAATAATAACATCAAAAAGCTCGGATTTTTTGGTGGGTTACTCTTTTTTACACTTGCTATTTTTGTGTATTTTATGGCTGAAAATAAATACAACCTTACTAAATTTAAGCACGATGCAATCATTACTTCAGCTGCTGTAACAGTTACTGGTTCACCAAACGAAAATGGAACAAAGCTTTTTGTTTTGCACGAAGGAACCAAGCTTAGCATTATTCAAGAAGAAGAGGAATGGTTTGAAGTGAAAATAGCAAATGGTAATGTTGGTTGGGTAAAAAGTAATACCATTACAGCAATCTAATGCAACGAATAGCATTACTTTCAGACACACATAGTTATTTAGATCCAAAAGTTTTTAAATATTTCGAATCCTGCGATCAGATATGGCACGCAGGTGACATTGGTATTATTTCAATTACGGATGAACTTTCAAAAATAAAACCTGTAATTGCAGTTTATGGAAATATTGATGGTAAAGATGTTAGAAATGTACATCCTAAAAACCAACATTTTAAATGCGAAGATGTACAAGTTTTTATAACACACATAGGTGGATACCCTAATCGATATTCGGCAGATGCGTTGGAAGAAATAAAAAACAATAAACCAAAATTATTTATTTGCGGACATTCACATATTTTAAAAGTAATGTTCGATGAAAAATTTCAGTTGCTTCATATTAACCCCGGTGCAGCTGGCATACATGGTTTTCATAACGTGAAAACTATGGTGCGATTTACGATCGATAAAGATAAAATAAAAGATCTCGAAGTTATTGAACTAGGAGTAAGGGCATAATTAAAAATATTTTTTATAGATCAAATTATTCAATAACTATGTTATATTTATTAAGTAGGCCAGCTATTCCCGAGAATGAGAATTTTGCATTTGTTATTTTATTTAGTTCGGGATCAAGCGAATAATTTTTCGCAGAACTAAAATCCGTTTTTTCTAAATTAGAATGAATAAATGAGGCGTTAAACAAATCGCAATTTTCGAACACAGCCATTGATAAATCAGTTTCTTCAAAATCAACTTCTTTTAATGAACAGTTTATAAAATTAGTTTTTTTTATTTTTTTTTGAAAAAACGAAGCGTAATCAAGAAGACAGTTTTTAAAACTAACGGAAAATAAAAAAGTATTACATGTGCTAAAATCAACCCCAATCAATTTGCAGTTTACAAATTCAATGTTTTGTAGTCGTGTGTTTTCCATTGTTGCTAATGAAAAATTACAATCCTTAAAGGTACAATCTATAAAATCACTGTTACTTAGATTGCTTTTTGAGAAATTACATCCGATAAAATCACATTTGTTAAAATCGATTTTAGCTAATACCTTTTCCGAATAATCTATGGATTCATATTTTTTATATTCGTGAAATGGTTTATACATTCTATGAAATTTGCTTTTTATAGCATGTTTATTAAATTAATTGACAGAAGCTTTTAAAACATCCTTGTACAATTTTTCATACATTGGTAAAATTGCATCAATGTTGAATTTTTTTGCTTGTTCATAGGCATTTAATTTAAATTGATTTAATACAAGCTCGTCCTTTAAAATACGTATTGCATTTTTTGCCATATCATCTATGTCGCCTACATTGCTCATGTATCCCGAGAATCCATTTTTGTTTACTTCAGGTAATCCACCTGAATTGCTTGAAATAACAGGTGTTTTGGCTGCCATAGCTTCTAATGCAGCTAATCCAAAACTTTCGGTTTCTGATGTCAGTAAAAATAAATCCGCTATTCCTAAAATTTGTTCAGGGTTAACAATTTTACCTAATGACTTAATATCATTACAGGTATCTAATTCTCTACAAAGTTTTTCAATTACAGGTCGTTCCGGACCATCACCAACCAAAATTAATTTCGAAGGAATAACTTTTCGTACCTTATCGAATACACGCAAAACATCGTCGACACGTTTCACTTTTCTGAAATTAGAAATGTGAATTAATAAACGCTCTCCATTAGGAGCATACATTTTTTTATGACATTTATTTTCATCTGTTTTGTAATCTTCTAAACGAATAAAATTAGGAATCACATTGATTTCTTTTCGAACACTCGGGAAATTAGCATATGTATCATCTTTTAAACTTTCAGAAACAGCCGTTACCGCATCACTTTGATTGATTGCAAAAGTAATAACGGGTTCAAATGACGGATCTTTACCAACAAGTGTAATATCTGTTCCATGAAGCGTGGTAATAAAAGGTATTTTGATACCTTGCGAAGCTAAAATTTGTTTAGCCATGTATGCTGCCGATGCATGTGGTATAGCATAATGTACATGCAATAAATCAAGCTTTTCATATTTTACTACATCAACTAATTTGCTTGCCAATACTAGTTCGTAGGGTGGGTAATCAAATAGTGGGTAATCGGAAACTGATACTTCGTGGTAAAATAAATTACCCGAGAAAAAATCCAATCTTACGGGCTGGCTGTATGAAATAAAATGTATCTGATGTCCTTTTTCTGCTAATGCTAAACCTAGCTCTGTTGCAACAACACCACTTCCTCCAAAGGTTGGGTAACAAACAATTCCTATTTTCATTTTTAATGTGTTTGTGTGTTCATTTATTATGTTCGCATCAGTATATTAGACTTTGTAAATTACTAATGGAACCTGTTAATAAAATTTTAAGCAACATTTTTGCGCTAAATATTTTTTAAATGCCAAAGTTAGTTTTTGTTTTATCAATTAATAAATGTAATTATACGAATGCTCTTTTTTTTCTGAATTATAATCTCTGACTAAGCAGAATAAGTATCGAACACTTATTTACTTAACCGCTTCATAAATTACTTCTTGTATTTTTGTTCGAATACCTGATTTTACGAGTTTATTATCTTCTGCATCTGGATTAACTCTATTCGATAAAAAGATATATACTAATTCATTTTTAGGATCAGCCCACGCTAACGTTCCAGTAAAACCAGTGTGCCCGAAACTTAAATTTGAAACGCAAGAGCATACTGGACTATCTTTGCTTACGTCCGTTTCAGGTTTGTCAAAACCAACAGCCCTTCTGTTATCCTTGCAATATTGACATCTTGTACATTCATTAATTGTACTTGAATCGATATATCGTTGGCCACCATATTCACCTTTATTCATAAACATTTGCATCATAACAGCTAAATCATTTGCATTTGAAAACACACCTGCGTGGCCACCTACACCTCCAAGCATAGCCGCTCCAGGGTCATGTACATCACCATGTATTAATTGTTTTCTAAATGTTTTATCTAATTCTGTTGGTATAATTCTATTAATGTTAAACCTATCTAGTGGTTTGTATCCCATTGTGGATAAGCCAAGTGGAGCGTAAAAATATTTTATTACATAACGTTCTTCAGGAACATGCGTTTGTTTTTCGATAATTTTTTTCAAAAAATAATACCCCAAATCGCTATATAAATAATTGCCACTTTCTTTTATAGGCGAATCAATAATTTGCTTGTAAATAGTGTCTTCATAATTTTTGGTAATGTATAATTTTTCAGCAACTCTATTAGGAAAATCAAAGCTTCTTGTTTTGCTGTAAATACCTTCATTGTATTCGCCTTTGTGCATTGTTTTTGTGTAAAGTGGTATCCAATCTCTAAGACCAGCTTGATGTGTGAGCATTTCTCGTAAAATAATATTTTCTTTGTTACTGCCTTTTACTTGAGGTAAATAAGTACCTAAATGTTCATCTAAATTTATTTTTTTCTCGTCCATTAATTTCATTACACTTGCTGTGGTAGCAGCAATTTTTGTGATAGAAGCAAGGTCGTATAAATCATCATTTTTCACTTTTATCAATTTGTCGTAGGTGTGATATCCAAATGATTTTTGATAGATAACAACACCGTTTTTCGCAACTAAAACTTGACAACCCGGATATACCTTGTCTTTAATCCCTTTTAGAGCGATACTATCAATTTTTGAAAATGCGTTTGAAGCATAACCTAAATCTTCAGGTATGGTATATTTAAATCTAACTGCTTTTGTTTGAATGCCTGTACCAATTGTAAAATAAGGGCTTGGTGTAATTGGTAATTTACCTGTTGCTGCAATACCACCAAAAATTAATTGTGCCGAATAACTTTGGCTATAATCATTGTCTTCATAACTCATTATTAATCCATCGGCAAACTGCAAGCTATCCATTTTTGAAAGTATATATGGATTTGCAGCCACATTTACAATTACTTTTTTTTGTTTTATAATAGCTTTTAACATTGCCAAAACCTGAGGAGTTAATCCAAAATCTTTATCTGGTTTGTTGCTAGTATTGTTAATATGCACAATTACTAAATTGTAATCTTTTAAAGCAGTTAATACCGAATCAAATACTCCTTGTTTAGCATCTTTGTCAATTCCGAAATGTTTGATAGGTGAGTAATTTGAAAGCGTTTGTTGAAATATATTTAATTCCTTATAGCCTAATGATAGCGATGCAATTTTTAAAGTATCCAGGTTTTTTAGTGGAATAATATTGTTTTTGTTTTGTAATAATGTTAATGAAGCTTCTGTTAATTTTCGATTTATTAATTCGGCATTGGTCGAATTTAAATCGTTGTAAAGGGTTTTGGTATTTATTTTTGAATAATGATTTAACCCTGTCCACTGTTTGGCTAACAATATTTTCATACAACGTTTGTCAATTTCTTCTTGAGAGATTTTACCACTATCAATCGCTAATTTTATTTGTTTGATAGCAGTTGGAACATCTTCTGCAAAAAGTAATACATCATTACCAGCAATTAAAGCTTTTACATCTACTTCGCCTGGTTTGTAAAATTTACTTACTCCTTTCATATTTAATGCGTCAGTAAAAATAAGTCCCTTAAAGCCGAGTGTATCTTTTAATAAATCAGTAACAATTTTTTTTGTAAGAGTAGATGCTTGATTTGGAGTAGTATCTAAAGCGGGAATAGATAAATGAGCAACCATAACGCTTCCCAATCCTTGTCTAAATAATTCTTTAAAAGGGTATAATTCTAATGTATCTAATCTGCTACGCGATGCTTTAACAGTGGGTAATGTTTTATGCGAATCACTATCGGTATCACCATGACCTGGAAAATGCTTTGCGTTTGCAAGTACAAAATTATCCTGCATTCCCTTCATATACATTGCTGCTTTTTTAGCTACATTGTATTTGTTTTCGCCAAATGAACGGTTACTAATAACAGGATTTAATGGATTATTATTGATATCCACAACTGGAGCAAAATTTATTTGCATGCCTAAACGTTTGCATTGACGAGCAATTTCAGTCCCCATATCATAAACAAGTGAATCATTTTGAATAGCACCTAACGTCATTTGTCGAGGGAATTTTGTTGTGCTATCCAAACGCATAGCCAAACCCCATTCTGCGTCAATAGCAACAAATAAAGGTACTTTGGAAATAGCTTGGTACGAGTTTGTTAATGCAGCCTGACGGATCGGGCCTCCTTGAAAAAATATCAATCCTCCAATTTTATAGTCGCTTACCAATTTTTTTATTTCCTTAGTATGTGTTTTATCTTTATTCGAATAAGCAGCAACCATAAATAATTGAGCAATTCTTTCTTGTGGTGTTAATGTTTTAAAAACCGAATCGGCCCAACGGGTATCATTCATGTAAAAAGGAGGGGATTGCTTTTCCGTATCTGCTATAAAACTGAATGAAATAAACGTGGTTACAGTTAGTATTATGAGTGTGATTTTTTTCATTTATTTGAAATAATTATGTTGCTAATGTCTTCAGGATGATTTGATAAACTAATGCACATTTTTAGTGCATTAGTTACTAATTCATAGTTATGAAACAGGTCGCTAAAATTAGTCTTAATAGGTTATAACTCAAGTTAAGGGGTTTTTAACTTTTCAACTATTTGATGTTAATGGAATATGCTTTTTTATTGTTCAAATTTAAAATTGTAGATTCTTCTATTCGTAAATTTGTAGAAATTTGTAATCTTATGTATAAAAAAATATTCAATACCATGGTGTTGATGATTAGCGTGCTAACGCTTAATCTGATAACGAGTTTTACAACTAGCTATATTGTTCATTATAAAATAAATTTAAACCCCTATAAATTTACAGCCATTGCAATGCTTGTGTTGGTGTTTATTTTAGTGCCTTCTTATAAGTACATGAGTGGGAAAATTGAAATCTTAGTAGCTCGTGTATTAATTTCTGGCCCAAATTCATTCGGTAAAATAATTGGTTTGTTTTTTTCTTTTGGGGTAGTTTTTAGTATTTTATTTATAATCTATTTACATCAATGGTTTAACATCAATGTATTTGATTTATTACAGTTGTTATGGCAAAATAAAATTGCTTACTAAACTTATTTCATCTTCATTTTAGCAGGTATTTTTAGTATTTTTGTTGGCTATTTAAAAATACTTTATGTCAGATATTATTCAACTTCTTCCAGATTCTGTAGCCAACCAAATTGCCGCTGGTGAAGTTGTTCAACGACCCGCTTCTGCAGTAAAAGAATTAATAGAGAATGCTTTGGATGCCGGTAGTACCAACATAAAGTTAATTGTAAAAGATGCTGGAAAAACGCTTATTCAGGTAATTGACAATGGTTGCGGAATGAGCGAAACAGATGCTCGTATGTGCTTTGAGCGACATGCGACATCTAAAATTCGTAAAGCCGAAGATTTATTTGCAATTCGTACCATGGGGTTTAGGGGTGAGGCCATGGCATCTATAGCGGCTATTGCTCAGCTTGAAATGAAAACAAAACGTATAGGCGACGAACTAGGTGTTAAAATTGACATTGAAGGCAGTGAACTTAAAAATCAAGAGGCTAATAATTGTGCGGAAGGAACATCAATTTCTGTTAAAAATTTATTTTACAATATACCTGCTCGAAGAAATTTTTTAAAGTCCGATTCTGTTGAATTGCGTCATATTATAGATGAGTTTCAGCGTGTTGCTATTCCTAATCCAACTGTGGCTTTAAGTTTACACCACAATAATGTTGAAGTATTTCATTTAGAAGTAGGTTCTCTTAAACAACGTTTGATGGCCTTGTTTGGAGCATCTTACAACAATAAATTAGTGCCTGTTGAAGAAAATACGGGCATTGTTAAAATAACAGGTTTTGTTATAAAGCCCGAATTTGCCAAGAAAACAAGAGGAGAGCAATTTTTCTTTTTAAACAAACGGTTCATAAAAAATCAATATTTACACCATGCTGTTCAATCAGCATTTGAAGGAGTATTGCCTAAAGATAGTTACGCATCTTATTTTTTATTGTTAGATGTTGATCCTAAAACCATCGATATCAATATTCATCCAACAAAAACGGAGGTAAAATTTGAAGATGAAAAAGCCATATATGCTTTTTTGCGTTCAACGGTTAAAAAGTCATTAGGTCAATTTAACATTGCACCTAGCATTGATTTTGATCAGGAAGCACACTTATATAACATGCCATTAAAGCCTTCTGATGGAGTTTATAAGCAGCCCATTATAAAAGTGGATGGAAATTACAATCCATTTAATAATGACAATAGAGGAGTGGCAAAATTATCGGAGCGTGAAGTTTCCAATAAATCAAATTGGGAAAAAATGTACAGTAGGCATTCGAATAACCAATTTGAATTTGAACTAAAAAAGGAAGAAGAATCTCAGCAAACTATTCATACTGATTGGGATAACGAGCGACACGAGAGTAATAAAAAAATAACCTACCAGTTACACAATAAATACATTTTAACCCATATCAAAACTGGTTTTATGGTTATTGATCAGCAAGGTGCGCACGAGCGTATTTTGTATGAACGTATTTTAGATCAATTTGAAAAACACAAATCGGCAACTCAACAAGAGCTATTCCCGAAAACTATTGAGCTTAATCCTTCTGATTTTGTGTTGGTAAAAGAGTTGCAACCCGAAATTCAAGCTATGGGATTCGACATTAGAGAGTTTGGGAAAAATGTGTATGTAATACATGGGGTTCCGGCTGATACTATTAATTATGATTCAGCCGTTTTATTAGAAGGCTTAATTGAAAACTATAAACAAAACTTATTGGAATTAAAATCCGATAAGCGCGAAAACCTCGCTCGTTCTATGGCACGAAATATGTCAATAAAATCGGGTAAACCTTTATCTCAGGAAGAAATGAATAATTTGATAGATGAGCTGTTTGCTTGTAAAATGCCTTATAGCACAGCCAATGGTAAACCAACCATTACTACTTTTTCTACTGATGATTTAGATAAAAGATTTAAAAAGTGATTCAAAAATAAAGGATAAAAAATATTCATATGTCATATCAGCAGTATCGTCCAACAAGTTTTAAAGTATTACCATTGGTAGTAAAAAATTTACTGATTATTAATGGACTATTTTTTCTTGCAACCTGGGTTTTTCAAAATCAATATGAAATTGATTTAACAAATTATTTAGGATTACATTATTTTTCTTCCCAATATTTTAGACCATACCAGCTTATTACCTATATGTTTATGCATGGTGGTTTCGATCACTTATTCTTTAACATGTTTGCTTTATGGATGTTTGGTAACGCACTCGAAAATTTTTGGGGACCAAAGCGATTCCTTATTTTTTATATGGCAACCGGAATTGGGGCTGCTTTAATTTATATGGGATACCAATCATTTCAATATTTTAGAGTTGATATGGCTGTGAATGATTTTTTGAATAATCCAATACCCGAAGAATATTACTCATTAGTAAAAAAATATTTTAGTTCGTACCTTGATATCCCTCAAAATCAAAGCGAAATTGATTTATTTGTTTCTCAATGGTCGCATGATTTAGGTAATAAAATGTATTCGCAACATGCGCTAAATGATATAAATCAACTTGTTAGCTTTCAAAAAGATAATCCAATGATTGGTGCATCAGGAGCAGTTTTTGGAATATTGTTAGCTTTTGGAATGTTGTTTCCAAATACCTTATTGTATGTTTATTTTTTAATCCCAATAAAAGCAAAATGGTTTGTAATACTTTATGGTGTAGCTGAACTCTATTCGGGTATTGCAAATAATCCTGGTGATAATGTAGCTCATTTTGCTCACCTTGGTGGTATGTTAATAGGGTTTGTACTAATCAAATACTGGCAGAAAAAAAATAAATCGTTTTATTAAAAAAATGGCAAACCCAATTATTGAAGATATTAAATTAAAAGTACGCAGCGGCAATCCTGTTACAAGATTGATAATTATAAATGTTTTGGTTTTTTTAACTATCAGCACATTTCGTATTTTACTTTTTGTATTTGGAGGTACTGCTGAATCAGTTGTAAATTCGTTTGTTAATACAATTTCTTTTCCATTAAGTATTCAAGGGTTAATTTATCAGCCATGGTCTCTTTTAACATACATGTTTACGCATATTGATATAATGCATTTATTTTGGAATATGGTTACACTTTTTTGGTTCGGACAAATTCTGATAAGTTATACTTCATCAAAAAAAATTATTCCGTTATATATTTTAGGGGGTATTGCAGGTGGTTTATTTACAATGGTTTGTTTTTTAATTATTCCTAGTTTTCATGCATACATTGGTGCTCCGTTAATTGGTGCTTCGGCCGGAGTTACCGCAATTATTATTGCTTCGGCTACGTTGGTTCCAAATTACCAAATGAATTTAATGTTTATTGGGCCTGTTAAATTAATTTATGTTGCCTTATTTGTATTGTTTGTTGATATTTTAAGTGTAACGTCTTATGCAAATGTTGGTGGTAATTTAGCACACATTGGTGGTGCAATTATGGGGTACGTTTTTATTGTTCGGTACAAAAAAGGAAATGATTGGTCGTTATGGATAAATAGTTTTTTTGATTTTATTTCAGCGCTATTCAGTAAAATGTTTAAAAGTAAAATGAAAGTAGCTTATAGACGAACCGTATCTGATGAAGAGTATAATTACAATAAAAATGTTGAACAAGCGCAGATTGATGCTATCTTAGATAAAATTTCAAAATCGGGATACGAGAGTTTAACAAAAGCTGAAAAAGAAATGTTATTTAAAGTAAGTAAAAAAAAGTAAACCTAAAAAATAGATTTTATTAATATAATTTCTGCAACCAAAACAGTTGAATCAACAAGAAAACATAAAACAAACAGCGCCTAAAATTAAAAAAAAACGGAAACGTAATTTTATTAATGGTATCGTTATGTTTTGGAATCATGTGGCTGCTATAAGCTTATTAATAGCTTATTTAGCACCTTATGTGAGCCCCGAAAACT
>CANCPZ010000054.1 GCA_947380175.1 Bacteroidota bacterium
TAAATAAATTTTAAATCTAAAAATCATGATTAAAAAAATTACTTTGTTCTGTGCTGTTATATTTGTAAACATTGGGTTTGCTCAATTTACAGCAACGTATTCCTTCGATAGTGTAAAAGCACCAGCAACAAATCCTGTAGTAATAATTGGTTCGGGAAGAATAGATCCTTCTCCGCTTCCAACTGCTACAGGGGTAATTTTTGGTGCATTTACTGCTTCTGATTCTGTTTCAACACAACCAACAGCTCCTTTACGTTTTTCTTTTAAAGAATGGTCGACAGGGGCAACTTCGGCTAATGATGTTTATTCATCTTTAACAGGTGCATTGGATACATCAAGATATTATGAAGTAACTATCGCTCCTGCTTTAGCCTATAACCTAACGCTGTCTTCTATTACATTTATTGTAAGAAGATCAGGTACAGGTATCAGAACATATTCCGTTCGTTCAAGTTCCGATAATTTTACAAGTAATCTTCCAGCTTCTATTAGTCCTTCAAATTCAAAATTAACTGTCCAATCCGGAAATATTTTCTTTTGGACTGCCGATGCCACAACCACTGCTCAGCTAGGAAGTACGATATCTCTTAGTGGAAGCGCTTTTACAAATGCAATTAACCCGGTTACTTTCCGTTTTTATGCATGGAACGCTGAAGCAAGCACTGGTTCATTTAGCATCGATGATGTAAAAATATCTGGTAGTGTCACATCTGCGCTACCTTCTGTTACAACAGATCCGCAGGATGCTACAATTTGTGTAGGAAGTCCAACAAAATTTTCGGTTGAGGCAACTAATGCAGTTTCTTATCAGTGGGAAGAAAATCCAGGAGCAGGTTTTGTTCCATTAAGTAACACAGGCGTTTATTCCGATGTTACAACAGATACTTTAAGAGTTTCGAACAGCACTGGATTATCCGGATATTTATACCGTTGCGTTGTTACCAATACCTATGGAAACGACACTTCGAATGCAGCAACGCTTTTAGAAACAACGCCTTTAACTCCAAGTGTTACTGTTTCTAATGATACAACAATTTGCGAATTTTCCGAATTATTAGCTACAGCAGTAGGTGTTAATGCGGGTTCAACTCCTTCTTATAATTGGATGGTTGTTGAACTGCAACAACAAGTTGGTAATGGTCAAATATTATCCGTTCCTGCTGGCAACATTGCACATGGTACATACCATTTGTATTGCGAATTAATGAGTAGCATAGGTTGCGTTACAGCACAAACAGCCACCGATACATTAATTGTAACTGCCAATCCCTTGCCTGTAGTTCCTTTAGTTTCACAAGCAGGAGCCGATACACTTTATACATCATCATACAGCACGTATCAATGGTATTATGGTGTAACTGCAATAGGAACCGATTCATCGGTTTTAGCAAGCCAAAGTGGTGTTTATACTGTTTCAGTAACCAATGCATTTGGTTGCTCTGCCATTTCTTCTGATTATAATTTTGTGAATACGGGAGTTGCTAGTTACAATGCAAATTTAAATTCGGCAATTTACCCAAACCCTTCTAACGATGGTCTATTTACACTCGACTTAGGAAATGCAGAAGGAAAAACTATAATTAACGTTTACAATGTTATTGGAAAAGTAATTATGGCTAAGGAGATTGTTGCCAATGGTAAATATTTGCTAAACTTATCGGCAGCTACAAAGGGTTGTTATTTTGTTTCTGTTAAAAATGATAAAAAAACAGTTACACATAAAATTACAATTACAAAATAAAATAATCATTTTCCTATTCTCTAACGTCCCACATTTTTGTGGGACGTTTTTGTTTTATCTTTGTTAGTGTATCAATGGAAATAGCTAATCACATAAACAGTATACTTCGCGCACTGCCCGATAATCCAGGGGTATACCAATACTACGATGAGGAAGGTAAAATTATTTATGTAGGAAAAGCTAAAAATTTAAAAAAACGGGTTTGCTCATATTTCAATAAAGATCAGTACGAGAATGGCAAAACACAAGTACTCGTAAAAAAAATTGTTGACATTAAATTTATCATTGTTGATACAGAGCTGGATGCTTTGTTGCTCGAAAATAATCTGATAAAAAAATACCAACCACGGTATAATGTTTTATTAAAAGATGACAAAACATATCCTTGGATTTGTATTAAAAACGAGCGTTTCCCGCGCGTGTTTTCTACACGTTATTTGGTAAAAGATGGTTCAAGTTATTTTGGTCCATATCCCTCCGGAAAAACCATGAACATTTTGCTTGATTTGATTCGTAACTTATTTAAATTACGTAATTGTAATTTAAATTTAAGCGAAGCAAACATCAAAGCAAACAAATTTAAAGTGTGTTTAGAGTATCACATTGGTAATTGCAAAGCACCTTGTGTTGCTAAAGAAACTGAAAGTGAATACAACGAAACCATTGCCAACATTAAAGAAATTACTAAAGGTAATATCCATACGGTTACACGCCATTTAAAAGTACTCTTACAAACTCATATCGAAAAACTGGAATTTGAAAAAGCACAAATCACCAAAGAAAAAATTGATGCGCTTGAAATGTTTCAAACCAAATCCACTGTTGTAAGTCCTACCATTACTAATGTTGATGTGTTTTCGATTGTTACAGATGAAAAGCACGCCTTTGTAAATTTTTTAAAAGTAATGAATGGTTCTATCATACAAGGGCATACAATTGAATACAAAAAGAAATTAGATGAAAGTGCCGAAGATTTATTAACATTGGCTATAGCCGAATTGCGCGAACGTTTTGATAGCAACTCCAAAGAGGTAATTGTGCCTTTTAAAATTGAAATTGAATTCCCTGAAATTGAATTTATTATTCCACAACGTGGCGATAAAAAGCATTTGTTAGAACTTTCCGAACGCAATGTGGAATATTACCGCCGCGAAAAAATAAAGCAAGAAAATTTAGTTGATCCTGAACGACATGTAAAACGTATTTTGGAACAAATGAAAAAAGATTTGCATTTAACCGAAGAGCCACGACACATCGAATGCTTTGACAATTCTAACTTTCAGGGTGCATACCCTGTTGCAGCAATGACCGTTTTTAAAGACACCAAAGCCAGTAAAAAAGATTACCGACATTTTAATATTAAAACCGTTGAAGGGCCTGATGATTTTGCATCGATGGAAGAGATTATTTTTAGGCGATATAAGCGCGTTTTGGACGAAAAAGAATCAATGCCTCAGCTAATTGTTATTGATGGTGGTAAAGGACAATTAAGTGCAGCTTTAGAAAGCCTCGATAAATTAGGGTTACGAGGCAAGGTTGCCATTATAGGAATTGCAAAACGATTAGAAGAAATTTATTTTCCAGGCGATCAAATTCCTTTATATTTAGATAAACGAAGCGAAACCTTAAAAATAATACAACAAATACGCGATGAAGCACATCGCTTTGGAATTACTCACCACCGTAGTAAACGCGATAAAGGAACATTAAAAACGGAGCTTACCCAAATAGAAGGTATTAGTACCATTACAGCACAAAAATTGTTATCACATTTTAAATCGGTAACAAAAATAAAAGATGCTACCGAAGCCGAATTAGCTGATAATATTGGTAAAGCCAAAGCAAAGATTGTGTTTGAGTTTTATAAAAAAACAAAATAAAAATTGCGTTTAAAATTTTATTTGCCCTTTGTTTTTTTGGTGCTTCTTGCTTTTCGAATAAGCTTTGTAAAGCATTTTGGAACTAGGTTTTTTAAAATTTATTGGTGGAACATCTTGCTATTGTGTCGAACAAAGTTTCAGAAGATTTTTTAAGATTAGAATCATTCATAAAAAATAACCATCGTTAGTAACGTTATTGAGGATAAATTCAAGCATTACTAACGTTTGCTTAACCATAAATAATTTGTAATCCACTAAAATGATGTTTGCAAATAGAAAACATATTTAATATCTTTGTTGCGTGAATATAATCGTTAAAAGAGCAATATTGTATTACTTGGATAAATATCCACAAGCTCAAACACCTCTATTGACATGGTATAATGAGTTTTTGAAGGAAGATTTTAAAAATTTCAATCAGCTGAAAGCTACTTATGGCAATGCAAGTATAGTTGGTAAGAACAGAGTTATCTTCAATATTAAAGGCAACGATTATAGGTTAATAGTATCGGTAAATTTTAAACAATTAGCCGCTTATGTTATTTGGTTTGGCACACATAAGGAGTATGATAAAATAGATGTTGAAACTATTGATTTTGATACCAAAATTTTAAACTACAAAGTAAAATGAAAATAAATATGAAAGTAATTAAAACCGAAGCAGCATATCAAAAAGCCATCAAAAGAACCATGGCTATTTTTTATGCCGAAGAAAACACACCCGAAGCCGATGAGTTGGCTTTACTACTAGTATTGGTTAAGGATTACGAAGACAAACATATTCATTTACCCGAAATAGATCCTATTGAGGTGATAAAGCTTAAAATGATTGAACGTGGGATGAAAGCCAAAGACCTTGAACCACTGATAGGCACAAAGGGGCACGTTTCATCTATCCTTTCGGGAAGACGTGAAATAACCCTAAAAATGGCAAAACGTTTAAGAGATTACTTCCATCTCCCAGCTGAAATATTTTTACATACGGCATAGAAAAAACAAAAATCGTAAACAACTGTTTACGATTTTGTCTGTGGAGAATATCGGATTCGAACCGACCACCTCTTGCCTGCCAGGCAAGCGCTCTAGCCAAATGAGCTAATTCCCCAAAATGCATTTTATATTTTTAACATTTTTAGTTGCATTTGTAATGCTTAGAAAAAACGAAAAAAAAACTACTAATAAATTTATTTATTAGTAGTTTTTTGTTGTCCGACTAGGTCTCGAACCTAGACTCTTCTGTACCAAAAACAGACGTGTTGCCAATTACACCATCGGACAATAAAGCAATTTATTGTTGATTGGGATACAAAAGTAATAAATATAATTCATCTTCAAAATTTATTTAAATTTTTTATGTTTTTAAGTTCTCAAAGTTAATTGCCCGAACATTTTTTGGGCTTTTTAAGCGTATGACAATCAATTAATTGTTTTATCTTCGCAATCAATTTTTTAAATAAAAACTCAAACAAATTACTATGGATAATACCGCTAATTATCAACGACTAAACAATATTATTGGTTGGTTTGTTTTTTTGATAGCATCTTATGTTTACTTAAGCACCATGGAATCTACCGCTTCGTTTTGGGATTGTGGTGAGTATATTGCATGTGCCTATAAGCTTGAGGTTGGTCACCCTCCTGGGGCGCCATTGTTTTTATTAATAGGTAAGTTTTTTAGTTTGTTTGCATTTGGCGATACCAGCAAGGTTGGTATGATGATTAATGCCGTATCTGCATTAACTAGCGCTTTTACAATCTTATTTTTATTTTGGACTATTACCGCATTGGCAAGTAAACTCATGGAAAAAACAGGGGAGATTACCAAGGGTAAAATGTATGCAATATTTGGAGCAGGCGTTGTAGGCGCATTAGCATATACATTTAGCGATTCGTTTTGGTTTTCGGCTGTTGAAGGGGAGGTTTATGCAATGTCGAGTTTTTTTACTGCTATTGTATTTTGGGCTATTTTAAAATGGGAACGCGAAGCTGATAATACGCATGCCGATCGTTGGATTATTTTAATTGCCTATTTAGTGGGATTGTCTATTGGTGTACATTTATTAAATTTATTAGCCATACCAGCCATTGTGTTTATTTATTATTTTAAAAGATACGATAAGGTTACTAGAAATGGTTTAATACTTACAGCAGTTTTATCTATTTTAATTTTAGGAGGCATACAAGGGGGTATTATTCCAATGATTGTAAAGCTAGCCGCTTCGTTTGAGCTTGTTGCTGTTAACAATTTTCTATTACCTTTTAATTCAGGAACCATTATTTATGCAATACTTTTAATTGGTGGCATTGTATGGGGATTGCATTATACCAAGAAAAAAGTAAAACCAATTTTAAATACCATTATTTTGTGTTTTACGGTTATCTTAATTGGTTATTCTTCATTTCTTATTTTGGTAATTCGTTCACAAGCAAACCCTCCAATGGATGAAAATAATCCAGAAAATGCCATTAACTTATTGTCTTATCTAAATCGCGAACAGTACGGATCTTGGCCACTCGCTTACGGACAATATTTTTCGGCTCCACTCGACTCAAAAAACCCATACAGTGATGGTAATCCTGTTTATTCAAAAGACACAGAATCGGGTAAATATGTAGTTACCGATGATCGTAAAAACTCTATTCCAAATTACGATGACCGTTTTTGTACACCATTTCCTCGTATGTGGAGTGGGCAAGAAAATCACGTGGCAGGGTATAAAAACTGGACAAACACACGCAACTATAAACACATAGCTATTACCGATCCTCAAACGGGGGAAGCTAAAACACTTGATGTTCCAACATTTGGCGAAAATCTTAAATTCTTTTTTGTATACCAAGTAGGTTGGATGTATTCGCGTTATTTTTTATGGAATTTTGTTGGTCGCCAAAATGATATTCAAGGTCATGGCAACAGCTCTGAGGGTAATTGGATTAGTGGCATTTCGGCTTTGGATGAAGCGCGTTTAGGTACACAAGTAGGATTGCCAGATGATGCGGATAATAACAAAGGGAAAAATGCACTTTATGGATTACCTTTTGTTTTGGGCTTGTTAGGTATGTATTATCAAATTAAAAAAGATAAGAGAAACGCTGCTGTTGTGGGCTTACTGTTTTTCTTTACTGGTTTGGCAATTTGCATCTATTTGAATCAAAAACCGTTTGAGCCACGCGAACGTGATTATGCTTATGCTGGCTCATTTTATGCGTATGCCATCTGGATTGGTTTAGGTGTGTTGGCTATTTTCGATTTGTTACAAAAGAAAATGAATCAAACAACCGGAGCTGTTGCTGCTACGGCTATTTGCTTATTAGCCGTACCAACCATTATGGCAAAGGAAGAGTGGGATGATCACAATCGTTCGAACCGTTATATAGCACGCGATTTTGCTTCCGACTACTTAAACTCCTGTGCAAAAAATGCTATTTTGTTTACCAATGGTGATAACGATACATTCCCCTTATGGTACGCACAAGAAGTAGAAGGCATACGAACCGATGTGCGTGTTATTTGTTTGGAATTATTGAATACTGATTGGTACATCGATCAAATGGTACATAAAGCATATGATTCCGATCCAGTACCTTTTTCATTCACCAAAGAACAATACCGTCAAGGAACACGCGATGTTGTAATTTTCCATGATCGTAAAGTAGAGGGATATATTCCTGTTAAAGATTTGATAGAGTTTGCTAAAAGCGACGATCCAAATAGTAAACTGGAAATGGCGCAAGGAACATACTATAATTATTTTCCTACAAAAAACATGAGAGTGCCTGTTGATAGCGCTACTGTGGTTAATAACGGAACAGTACCTAAAGCCTTAGCTAATCGAATCGTTAAAAATATAGATTGGACAATGCCGGGTAATTATGTTCAGAAAAATGATTTGATGGTTCTTGATTTATTGGCACAGAATAACTGGAAACGCCCTATTTATTTTGCTGCCACAGCATCAGCAAGGTCGTACTTAAATTTAGCACCCTATTTACAATTGGAGGGCTTGGCTTACCGATTGGTTCCCATTAAGCAAAATGAGCAGGAATCGCAAAGTGAAACACGCATTGCAACCGACATTATGTATGATAATGTAATGAAGTTTAAATGGGGTAGCATGGATATTAAAGGAACATACCTAGACCATGTATTTATAAGCTCTTGCGCATTAAATATCCGTCAGCGAATTGGTGCATTAGCATCGGCATTAATTGATGAGGGTAAAAAAGAGAAAGCCATTAAAATATTAGACAAATGTATTGAAGTAACTCCACAAGAAAATGTGCCTTACGATGCAACAATGTATTCTATTATTATGGGCTATTATCAGGCTGGCGCAAATGATAAAGCGAATGTATTGGCAAAAAAATTATTTGCTAATTTCGAGAGCAATATAAAATATTATTATTCTTTAAACAGAAAAGAAATTCCTCAATTTGGTAGCGATGTTGAGCAAGCTCAGGATATTTTAGAGCGCTTAATTTACTTCTCAAATAAATTTAAACAACCAGTATTATCAAACGAATTTGAGACCAAATATTCAAACTTATTAAAAGCTTATGGTTTAAGTTCTAAAATGCAATCAGGGCAATAATAACTGTTTTTGAAAAAAGCCTGCATACTGTTTATCAAACAGTATGCAGGCTTTAATTTTTTATTCAGGAGCCCTAATCTCAAAAACAATTTCTTAGATTAAACATCTCTTTTCATCGAATCCCAACCTTGAGCTGTAAGCGTGTGCGATGTACCACCTTTGGTAATAAGGTTTACGCCATCGCTATTTCGTGTCATGTGACCAATAACTGAAATGTCGGGATTTGCTTTTATTTTTGGAAAATCCGATTGATCTATTGTAAATAATAATTCATAATCTTCACCTCCGTTTAACGCACAAATAGTTGGATCCATATTAAATTCACGAGCCATATTATAGGTGGAAGGATCGATTGGTATTTTTTCTTCAAACAAATTACATCCCACACTGGATTGTGTGCAAATGTGTAAAATTTCGGAAGCCAAACCATCCGAAATGTCAATCATTGAAGTTGGTTTTACGTCTAATTTTTTTAATAAAACAGGGATATCAATCCGCGCTTCAGGCTTTAATTGTCGTTCTAAAATATAATCATTGCCTCCTAAATCGGGTTGAACTCCAGGGCTTTCAAGGTATATTTGTTTTTCACGTTCTAATAATTGTAAGCCAACATATGCCGCACCTAAATCTCCGGTAACACAAAGTAAATCACCTTCTTTAGCACCATTGCGGTAAACAAGGTCGTCAGCATTTGCTTCACCAATTGCAGTGATACTGATTACAAGTCCCGATTTTGCGGTAGTTGTATCACCACCCACAATATCCACATTGTGTTTTTTGCAGGCCATCATCATCCCTGCATACAGCTCTTCCATTGCCTCTACCGAAAAACGATTAGATATAGCAAACGATACCGTAATCTGTTTTGGTGTTGCATTCATCGCATATATATCAGAAAGGTTTACCGAAACAGCTTTAAAACCAAGGTGTTTAAGCGGTACGTATGCTAAATCAAAATGAACACCTTCAACTAACATATCAGTAGAAATAACTGTTTGTTTTCCCTTATAATCAATAACGGCTGCATCATCGCCTATGCCTTTGATTGTGCTTTCGTTTTTTATTTCAATAAATTGAGTAAGGTGTTTAATTAATCCGAATTCTCCTAAGGTATTCAGTTCGGTGCGTTCCGTGTTTTCTAACATAGATAAATATTTTTTGTAAAAGTACAGCTTAAATGTGAATGCTCAAAAACAGGATTGTTACATTAAAGTAGGAACCAATTTTTTTAGTAGATTTAAACCATTAAATAATTAATGATAATGGCTAAAAAAGAAAAACACCAGCAACATATTTTAACAACATCAAAAAAAAATAATACAGAAAACGTAAATAATCTGGTTGTTTTAGAACAATTAGATTCCTGGTTTGAAAGACATAGTAAAAAAATATTTTTTTGTTTATTGTTTTTTTCTACCCTTTTCTCATTCTTATTATTCGATTCAAAAGTGTCGCCTGGCGGTGATGATTCGAGTTATATTGAACGCGCGTGGTTATTTTTAAATGAAGGGAAATACCCATACTTTCAAGGACCAGGATATCCTGTTTTTTTATCCTTGTTCGTTAAATTATTTGGCTTGAACTTAGTCATGTTAAAAATGTTTTCGGTATTGTGTCAATTAGGATTTGTAAGTGTTACCTATTTTACGTTCCGAAAGCGTATTCCATATACCGTATTATTTGCATTAATTTCCTTTATTTCGTTTAATAGTTTTATTCAATATTACGCAAGTCAAACATTTACAGAAACTTTTTTCTTATTTATCCAATCAATTTGTTTGTTTATAACATTTAAAATTATGGATAGCATTAATATGGAGTTGGGTTGGATAAATGGCTTCAAAGAAAATTATGGTAAATGGATTTTATTTGGATTTCTTTTCGTTTTGTTATCCATATCAAAAAGTATTGCTTTTGTTTCTATTGTAAGTGTTTTATTATATTTTGTTTTAAATAAAAATTATAAACAAGCCGTATATGCGTTTGTTGCATTTGCCCTAATTCGATTGATTTATCAATTAATTGCAACTGCAATGTTTGGTCCATCTACATCAGGTCAATTGTCGATGATGTTGCAAAAAGATATTTATAATGTAAGTAAAGGGTATGAAGATTTTGGAGGAATGATAGATCGGTTTTTAAATAATTTTAATACCTACATTTCATTACATATGTTTCGTATTTTAAATTTAAGAAGTGTTACTACCGGATTAATTATACCCTCATTATCATATATAACAGCACTTGTAATTGGTATATGTACCTTTTTTAGTTTTAAAAAAAACAAGTTTGTATTCTTTTCTAGTGTTTATTTAATAGTGCTTTGTTTCGGAATATTTTTTGGTGTACAAGCTGCTAACATGCAGGATAGATTAATAATTATTGCAATGCCATTAATTTTTCTTGTGCTATTTTATGGTACTTATAATTTATCCAAACGTTCAAACACAGGTCAATATTTATTTCTTTTTTTTGCTAGTATTATGCTTGTTATTACTATTGGCAAATCAACAATACAAGCAAAACAAAATTTGGTCGCACTTAAAAAAAACATGAGTGGTGATATTTACTATGGCTATACACCCGATTATGAAAACTTTTTAAAGATGAGTAAATATTGTGCTGATAGCTTGCCCGATAGTGTACACGTATTATCGCGCAAACCGGGTATGTCGTTTATTTATGGAAATGGTAAAAAATTTCCAGGACAATACATCGTTACTTCTACCAATGCTGATACTGTTTTGATGGGGTGGAAGCAGCAAAAGATAAAATATGTAATACTCGCTAGTTTAAGAAAAGATCCTAAAAAAAATAATGGACTTGTAGTAAATACACTGCATCGGATGATGCAACCCATTGCAGAAAAGTACCCACAAAAATTAAAGCTTATTAAAACAATAGGCACAATAGAGCCTACTTATTTATATGAGATAGATTACTAATAGTACTTAATTTGAATTTTAAAATTTGATGGCAAGTCTTTATCTCTTCGTTTTCAGATTTTCAATGTGCGCATTTGCAACAGACTAGGTTTCGAGTAGTTTATTGGTTAGAGGAAGTTCAGTTTTTCGCATCAATATTCGTATTAAAAAAATCGCCGTTAGCAGCTCGTGCTTTATTTTGCAATTCCAAATCTTTTATTTTTAAAGTCAATACAAATTGTTTTGTTAAAGAAAAATGCGTTTCCAATAATTCCGTCACATTTTAATTGCTCAAACATTTTGTCAAAATAATTGTCTTTTTCATAGTAAACACCGAAATCAGTCAGTGTATTCATTCCAATATTAATTTCTATTGAAGCGTTTGAACCAAGCATTATTACAGGATTTCCAAAGTTTGTAATACTTAAAGTGTCATTTATTTTTTGATTTGTAATTTCTTTCCAATTACTAAAAGAAGTCACCATTGGAAATAAACTTGAGCCTGTATCATACATAAAGAAGTGTGTTTTTCCGTTTAAAATTATCGGAACCATAATTCTTTTATTTTCTATTTTGCATTTTTCAAAAGAAAAATAGTTTTCCAAAGCACTGTTGGTAGTATCCAAAACACTAATTGTTTGATTAGGGAAGTTTATAACCAAAATTTTATTTTGGAAAATATCAGCTCCAATTGTTCCGATACTATTTTCTGAAACTGGTGCATTCTTTTTTCTGATGATTGGCTCACCGTAATTGTAAAGACCCAGCACATTGCGTTTTCCGAAATTGATTTTTCCGATATTCAAATCTACATCTTTAATTATAAAACATGGCCTTTCTGGGTTAGAATCAGATAAAGAGTCAAATTTTAAATAGTTATAGTCAGTAATGCTTTTAAAATTATTTTGATATAAAACTGTTGCATCAGAACCAAGGTCGAACTGGGAGTAATGTATTTCAGTCACCGTGTCTAAACTAATTGGAAGATACATTGCTGCTTTGTCAAAGTGTCTACCGCTAATTTCGGCTGGGCTCCAATAAAAATTTTCTGTTAGATTATCAGGAATAAAATGTTCGCTACTTTTTTCACTTGATTTACAACCATTGAAAAATAGTGTCAAACTATATATTGCTATTGCTACTTTTTTCATTGGCACCCCTTAAAATTATGTGTTAATTTTATTGTTGTCAAAGCACTACTGCTAACAAATATATTGGTTGAATAACCTGAGAAAGAATTATTCAACCTTCATATCTTTCACATTTAACTGAAGTGAAATAGTGCCATTGTATTCGTTTTCCTCAATGGCATAACAAACGCTAAAGGTTTTTTTATTCAGTGCATTATCAAAATGGTGTGCCTGACCAAAAGCGATTGACGAGAACTTTTCATTAGGTTGTTCCGAAGATTGTAAATCCATTTTTAAATGATTTTGTCCTACAATACGCACAGCGCCTTTGTCTACTAATCCTTTGGTAATAAAAACGGGCGACATATTTTCGGGACCAAAAGGTTCAAATTGTTTTAGTATTCTAAAAAATTTGGGAGTAATTTGGTTTAATTCCAATTCAGTATCAATGGCTATTTCAGGAATAAGCATATAGGGCTCTATTGTTTTAGAAACAACTTCTTCGAATCGTTTTTGAAACGCTTCAACATGTTCAACTTTCATGGTTAAACCAGCAGCGTATTTGTGTCCGCCAAATTGCTCTAATAAATCAGCGCAAGATTCAATGGCATTATACACATCAAAATCTTTTACAGATCGTGCCGAACCTGTTGCTTTACCATTCGATTCGGTTAGTATAATTGTTGGACGATAATATTTTTCCGTTAAACGCGATGCTACAATTCCAATAACACCTTTATGCCAATCGGGATGAAAAAGAACAGTTGATTTACGATTTATTAAATCTTGATTTTCATCAATCATACTCAATGCATGTTGCGTGATTGTTAAGTCAAGAGCTCTTCGTTCGGTATTGGTAGTATTTATATCGATACCCGATGAGGAAGCGTGTTCGTTATTGTCGGAAACTAAAAGTGCCACAGCGTTACGTCCTGTTTCAATTCTACCTGCAGCATTAATTCGAGGACCAACAGTAAATACTAATTCATTAATAGTAACTTCTTTTTTAATCTTGGCTAAATCTAAAATCGCTTTGATCCCCCTTCTCGGATTTTTATTTATTTGTTCCAATCCAAAATAACACAGCGTACGGTTTTCGCCAACTATAGGAACTAAATCAGATGCAATAGAAATAGCAGTTAAATCTAAATATTGAGTTAGTTCCTCGAAAGGTAAATTGTTTTTTTGAACATAGGCTTGTACCAATTTAAAACCAACTCCACATCCACAAAGTTCATCGAAAGGATAAACGCAATCGATACGCTTTGGGTCTAAAACAGCAATAGCGTTTGGCAATGTATCGCCAGGACGATGATGGTCACAAATAATAAAATCTATATTTCGTTCATTCGCGTAATCCACTTTATCGTTTGCTTTGATGCCACAATCCAATGCAATAATTAACGAGAAATTATTTTCTTGTGCAAAATCAATTCCTAGAAATGAAATTCCATACCCTTCGGTATAACGATCAGGAATATAATAATCAACATTTGTATAATGTGATTTTATAAATGTATACACCAATGCAACAGCCGTAGTTCCATCTACATCATAATCGCCATAAACCAATATTTTTTCATTGTTATCAATCGCTTTTTCTAAACGTGTAATTGCTTTATCCATATCCTTCATTAAAAAAGGATCGTGTAAATCACTTAAGGAAGGCCGGAAAAATTTTTTTGCTGCATCAAATGTTGTTATACCACGTTGAACTAACATGTTTGATAAAACCTTATCAATACCCAAATCTATTACCAATTGGCTTACAATTGCATCATCAGCTTTTGGTTTTATGCTCCAACGTTTTTCCATAATTTATTTTTTATTCCGTAAAATTAGTTAAATAGTTGATGCAAAAAAAAGAGCCTTTAAGGCTCTCTCTTCTTTATTTATTTAATGCTCCATTTTTATAATTTTCTGTTTTTACAATTTTTCCTTCCTCATTAAATTCTTTCCAAGCCCCTTCTTTTTTATCGTGCAAAAATTTCCCTGATAACTTAATTTTTCCATTTTCAAAATATTCATGATAGTCGCCTTCCTGTAAATTATTAACAGAGCTTACTTCAGAATCAATATTTCCATTTGAAAAATAAGTTTTTTGACGGCCGTCTAATAGTCCATTTTTATAGGAGTATTCAATACTTAATTTCCCTTCGGTTGTGTACCATTTTGTTATGCCATCACGAAGATTGTTTTTATAATTACCTTCTTCCTGCATTTTGCCATCATTATAATGTATGCGCTTAATACCATTTAATGAACCCATTTTGTATTCAATTTCGGTATGTATGATGGCCCCTGAAAAATAACTTATACTTAATCCATTCAGCTGATCATCGATGTAAAAATCTTTTTGGTTATAAAAACCATTTTTATCAATGGCAATACTATAACCATTTTTTTTACCCGATTTATATTCGTCCACATTACTAATTATTCCATTAGCATAATAACCAATCCACAAACCTTCTTTCCCATTATATCCATAATTCCCATAATAGTCTGATTGATTCAATTGCTCTTTCCATAATCCTATTTTTTTACCAGATGCATCCATTTTATTGGTATCAGCTGGCATTGAGGTAAGAGCAACTAATTTTAATGACAAAATGGTCGTAGCGAATAAAAATACTTTT
>CANCPZ010000055.1 GCA_947380175.1 Bacteroidota bacterium
AATAAAATAAAATAAAATGAAATCTAAATTAAAGTTAGGCTTAACGTTTTTTATCACACTGTTTTTTTTCAGTGGAGCATTTGCACAACCAGATTCAAAAAAAGATAAGATTGATGCACTTAGAGTTGCATTTATTTCTAATAAAGTAAATTTTTCTACTCAGGAAAGTGAATTCTTTTGGCCATTATATAAAGAAATGAATGATAAATTAACTAATAACAGAAAAACATTTAGAAAGCAATTTAATAACAATACAAATTATAATTTTACTACCGATAAAGAAGCAGAGACATACTTAGTTGCTGAATTAAATTTAAAACAAAAAGAAATTGAAATTTATAAAGAGTATTACGATAAATTTAAAAAAATAGTACCTATAAAAAAAATAGCAGCCTTTCGAAGAGCGGAAGAGGATTTCAAAAAAGAAATAATAAAAAGGATTAAAGAAAACTAACAACAAAGGAGTCTATTAAGCAATTGTTTTATTTTTCTGTTGTGCTTTTTAAGATAAACGGATGTGATTTTAAAATAATGTCAGGCCAATAAAAATTGAATGCTCAATTGTCCCAACCTATTCATTCCTGAAAACTCATATTTACCTATTATAATTTTAGCATTTAAAAAAGTTAAAAAACACTATCTTTGCAAAATAGCCTATAGCTTATCATTATACAGCTATAAGGTTTCGTAGTTCAATGGATAGAACGAGCGTTTCCTAAACGCTAAATGCAGGTTCGATTCCTGCCGAGACCACTCCACAGGAAAGCACACCAAATTCGGTGTGCTTTATTTTTTTATCCCTTTCGGAAGCCTTGTCATTTCTATATAGTAAATCCACCACACCATTGATTTGTGCGGTTCGATAAATTTTATTTTCAAATTGAGTCTTTCTCCGAATACTGAAGCAATTATCTTCTATTTTTCTCGGGGACAATGCTTTTATCAGTTGCTAACTAAAACAATAAAACCTGTTTAACAACATCATTTTTGTTTATTATTTTTTGAGGGAACTCAATGGTAAAAACACTGCCTACACCCAGTTTGCTTTTAAAGTGGATATTTCCATCCATCAATTCAACATATTTTTTTACTATATGTAAACCAAGACCTGTTCCTTCAATATGTCCAACATTTTTTGCCCTAAAAAACGTTTCGAACAAACGTGCTTGATCATCGGGCCCAATACCTAAACCTTCATCTTTTACGGATATGTTAACCACATTGTTAATTATAGAAGAGTTTATATGAATTGTGCTTTTTATTTCCGAATACTTACTCGCGTTAGAAATTAGATTGAGTAAAATGTTTTTTAGTAGCTTAAGGCATTGACATAATTCGTTTTCGCCAGCATGTGAAATAATTATTTTTTGTTTTTTACTATGAACAATTCCGCTTACTTCATTCTTTATTTCTGATAAAAACAGGGGTAAATTAAATTCGGTGCAATTTGATCGGCTATATCCTTTTTCTATCTGTTCAATCGAAAGAAAATCATTGAGAATGGAGGTAAGGTTTTTAACCGATGATAAAATTATATTAACATGATTCAGCCTTTGTTTTTGTTGATCTGATTTTTCGTACATTTTTATTAACGAAGCGCTCGTAGCAATTGCTGTTAAGGGTGTTCTAAATTCGTGGGAAGCAATTGCTACAAATTTAGATTTCAGTTCATTCGATGCAATTTCATTTTTTAGGGATATGTCAAGTTGTGCTGTGCGCTCTGCTACTGTTTTTTCAAGATTTTGTTTGTAATCAACTTCATTAGTAACATCAATAACAACACATTCAGCAATTGTTTTTTCTGAATTTACTTGAGCATATATTTTAGCCCAAAAAAAACTTCCATCTTTCTTTTTCATATAGCTGATGCGATGCCCTAACTTGCCTTTATTCAATAAAAGTTTTATGTTTTCGCCTCGTTCCTTAATGTTAACCATATGATTTGGTGAAGTGAAATTTTCTAAAAAATCATTTTGCGATTTATAGCCAAATAATTTATACCCTGTAGAATTTACTTCTACTGGTTTTAATTTTTTTAAATCAAACGAATACATAGCAACTAGGGTGTTGTTGTATATGTTTTTAAATCGCTCTTCGTTGCTTTTGATTTCTTCGGTTAGCTTTTTATTTTCAGTAATATCAGTTCGAATAGATACATATTTAAACGGTTTTCCTTCGCTATCAATAAATGGAATAACAATAGAGTCTACCCAATAAAATGAGCCATCTTTTGCTTTATTTTTAATTTCGCCTTTCCAAATAGTTCCGCTTGAAATGATACGCCAAAGGTTATTGAAAAATGCTTTTGAATGATGGCCCGAATTTATAATACGATGGTTGCTCCCCAATAATTCATTTTCAGTATATTTTGAAAGTTTACAAAAATTTTCATTTACATGAATAATAGTTCCCTGGTTGTCAGTTATTGAAAGTATGCTCGACTTATCCAAGGCGTTTACATAATCCATTTTTTCACTATTTAAGTAATCTATTTCATTTCTGTTTTCAGTTATTTTTATTTTAAGATTATCATTTGATATTCTATTTTTTACTTTCGATTTTTTTAGTTTATTGTTCTCTTCCATTAAATCAAATGAAATATCCATCAACCCTTTTTTTAAGTTATCGGATATTTTATTTTTTTCTATTTGTTCAGTTTGAAATTCAAGCAAATCCGTTAAAGATTCTAGGCTACATATTAAATAATTAATTTCGTTTTTCGAATTAAGCACTGGCTTAATGCTAACATTAAAGCGCTCTTCTTTAGGTGTACCGTCTTGTAAAATAATTGTTTGTTTATGATTTGTGAAATTTGTGGCAGATTTGTTTAATAAAACTTGGTTTATAGTTATTAAAAAATTTGTTACACCACTTTTAGTATTAACATGGATAATGTTTTGAAGTAAATCAACAAAGTCTGTATTCAAAAAACGGTCTTTTTTTACACTCGTAATTTTTAAATAATCATTACTAATTGCCATAATTTTTAAATTAGGCGAAAGCACAATAAACAAGCCTGGTAATGATTCGAATAAAATTTTAAAATCTATTTTTGGTTTCATCTAGTTCCTGATTAAAAAGTGTATTGCTCTTTTTTTCTAAAAAATAGTTCAGAGAAAACAAACGTAGAGAATAAAATCATTTTAAGATGTGATATATATCACATCTTAAATAAATAAACAATTAGCAAGTTAGGTGTTAAAAATAGGAGGGGTGTCAAGAACAATAGCAATACAATTTTAGTCTGCTTTTAAACAGGTTCTTTTAAATTAAAACGCTAGTTCAAAAAAAGCTACTTCCTAAAATGGTTTAAATTTTCTTAAATTATAGGTAAGTGTTAGCATGTAATAGCTACTTAAAACATTGGTTTTGCTATCTTCAATATATGTTTCGGTAACGTTTCTGGTTATACTTGTATTTTGCCCAAGCATATCATATACACTTACTTTAACTTCGAGTGCCTTGTTTTTTAAAAATTTGTATGCAAGCGAAGTGTTCCATAACAAATAACTTTGATTGTAGCTTTGCGAAAGTCCGGTGTAAAGCGTGTGTGTAAGGTTGGTGTTAAATACAAACGCTTTTTTAATTATCCAATTTAATTTTAAAGCTGTTGTTTGATAAAAATAATTGTTGTTTGATTGTGTTTGAATACTATTTTCCACAATGCTGTAATTTGCATTGTATGAAATATTAAAATCAACATTTTCGCTGATATTACTGCTTATACCAGTGCCTCCACTTAAATTATATGTATTTGCAATATTGCTGATGCTGTTTATTAATGCAGGCGTTTGGCTATATGTTATGCCAGCATTAAAATTTAAATTGCACTTTATTAAACTTATTGGCAATGCATAAGTAAGAAAACCCCTCACGTTTTTATATCCTTGTACATTAACAGGTTTTGTAAGTTGGCTGCCTCTTTTTAAAACATAACCATCATTAAGTGTTGTATCGTGCGTTGGAATTAAAGTAGAATTACCAATGTAGTTTTGTGCAAAATTACCATATATAAAAGCAAACAAACCGGTAGCTTTTTCCATATTTGTTTTTCCGTACCTTACAATAAATGTGTGTTCGTAATCTTGTTTTAAATCTGGATTACCCGTACTTAATAATAACGGATTACTATTGTTAATTACATTTTGTAACTGAGTAATAGTAGGTGTTGTAGTAGAGGTGCGATAAACAATACGCAAATTTGTTCCTTTATTAAATTTATAATTGAACATTACTTGTGGTAATAAACTTGCAAACGATTTATCGACAGCAAATGCAATAGGGAAATTCTGACTGCCTGTAAGTGTTGCATATTGTGCATTTAAGGATGCATTAAACATAAATTTCTTTTTATTTACATTATACCCAACACCCGCCCGATTAGCTAAATAAATGCTTGTGTATTTATTGCTCAGCAATGTATCAAAAAGAGAGTATAATCCATCGCTTGTATTTAGGTTTTTAGTTTCCTTATCATTTAAATTACTGGTGTAAGAAGGTGTGTAAGTAATCATTAACTGACTTGTGCTATCAAGTGGTTCGGTATAAACCAAACTTGTCGATAGGGTGTATCCTTTTGTAAATTGAGTTGAATGTTGGTTGGTGATTGTACTATCATTTAAATGATAATATTTACTGAGAGAATATAAACTGCTGTTTCCTTTTTTATCATTTACATCGGTTCCAACATTTAACGAAATGGTTCTTCCACGTTTTTCGAATTTGTGTTGAAACAAAATACTGTTTGAAAAAGTGTATCCCGAATTAAAAGAATAATTGGTGTTGTTGGTTTTACTTACCGGTACGTTTTCTGTTTTAAGTATGTTGTTACCCAAAACAATTGAATTTGCAGTGTTTTCTTGAAAATTTAATTTAGGAGTTAATATGATTGAGTTTGCCGAATCGATTGTGTATTCCAATCTTAAATTAAATCGGTGGTTGAAATTTTTTGTTCTTCCTTCGTTTGTTTCGTTGTAATACAATCCGCTGTCCTTCGATGTAAGATAATTTCGAGCAAGTTCTGTGGTTGTTTTAGTGTCAGTCATATTATAAAAATAACTTCCTGTAACTTTTATTTTTTTGCCCCATTTATCTGTGTAATTTAAGCCGAGTGCTTGTGTTGCAGCAATACCGGCTTGCGGGCCAACCAAAAAATTATTTGCTGCACCACCTTGGCCTCCATAGCCACCACCCATACCTGAGCCCATCCCACCGGTATGACCACCACCCATTCCTCCTCTGCCTTGACCGCCACCGCCCCCACCATTAAGTCCAAGTAAATCTTGCGCACTAAAATTTTGTTGATTGATGTTGTTTGTTAAACCAAGAATAGAAATTCTTCGTTCTCCTTTAAAAATATTTAAGTTACCTCCTATAATGTAACGGTCGTCAGTTCCATATCCAGCATATATCTTACCAAATTTACCATTGTTTTTTCCTGCTTTGGTTACTATGTTTATTGTTTTACTGGCATTACCATCATCAAAACCAGTAAACTGCGACTGATCACTCATTTTATCGTATACCTGAATTTTATCAATAACCTCTGCCGGAAGGCTTTTTAAAGCCATACTAGGGTCGTCACCAAAAAAGGGTTTCCCGTCAACTAGAACTTTTTTAACATCTTCGCCATGCGCTTTTACAGTTCCGTTATCGGAAGTAATACCTGGCATTTTTGTAATCAGGTCTTCGGCATTTGCATCGGGGTTAACTTTATAGGCCTTTGCATTGTAACCAATAGTGTCGCCACTTTGTTTCATTCGTTCATCCAAACCAACTACATTAACTGTTTTTAGAGCTGTTACCGAAGGTTTTAATTTTATTGTTCCGAATTTTTTTTCTGGCTGAACAGCATCAAGCGTAAATTTTTCGGTTTTTAAATTTTGGTATCCGATAAATGAAAAAGTTAAATAATAATTTCCAAAAGGTAGTTTTTCTATTTTAAAGTTTCCGCTAATATCCGAAACACTTCCTCCAACAACCGATGAGTCTTTTTCGTTGAGTATGGTTGCAGTACAGTATGATATAGCTTCTTCTGTTTTAGTATCCTGAATAATTCCGGAAACACTACCTATTAATGACTTATTAATTTGGCTATCACAATTAGAAACGCCGATTAAATTAAAAATTGCAGATAGAAAAAAGATTGGCAGTGTTTTTACAATATGATTCACGTTTGTTTTTTTACAGATAATTAAAATCGCTAGGTAATAAAACCTTGACGTTGTTTTTAATAATACAAAAATACATTTTTATTAAATGTTGTTAAAGGTATCCTTTTCAACCGTTTACACGAAGAGATGTACCTGTTAAGGTACATGTATATTGTTTTAAGTTGCTATTAGCCGGCCCATTTGTAACAGTTCCATTGGATGCAAATTTTGCACCATGCGAATTACATTGAAAACTATTGCCTACCGGTTGAAATATAACAGCTGAACCCTGATGTGTACAAGCCTGCGAAACAGCTATAAATGTTCCCGTTGTTGTTTTTGCTACAATTACACCATTACTATATAAATACCCTCCATTACTCAATAATGCACTGTTGGTAGAAGAATTAAGGTCAAGTGTAAAATCAACAGTTGGTGCTGTTGGCGAATTGTTTTGTTTTTTACAGGATTGAAGACAGCTACCTAAAACGATTGCTCCTATGCTAGTACCAACTAAACCTAAAAACTCTTTTCTGTCCATTTAATTTATTTTTTATTTTTACTTTCTCTTGTTTTGTAATCATCAAAAATTCGGTCTAAAAAAATGGCTCCGCTAACTGACCAAAATAATCCATCATAATCTGTGTTATAAATATGCTCAGCTATATCATATCGGTATCCAGCCAAAAAATTTATACCTATCCACCTAAATGGTTTATATGTTTTACCAACAGGTAATTTTAATGATAACGAGAGACCAATGCCCGTAGGAAAAAAATATTTAACTCCATGGCCAACTAATACATCATTCGAAACTAAATAGTCTTTCAAAGTTGTTTTTCCAAAACCCATTTCAAATGGAACACTCAGTTCCCAATAATTTTTTCTAAATAAAAAAGGTTCTATGTAAGCTGTTCCAAATTCAATATTTCTATTCACATAAAACTCGGGCTTTGAATTATTATATATTTTATTACTCTTTAATTTATCTTTTAAAAAATATCCACCTACTCCAATTTTTATTTTTTCATTTATTAAAACACCTACTTTTTGACCCCAAATATTTACCTCGTTTTTTTTGATAAATGAAAACCGTTGATCGAAATCTGTAGTTGGTTTTATTGATTTTTTTTGGTGCTCTATTACTAATGTATCACTCTCTTGCGAAAAAATAAAATTGTTATACCGAAGTAAAAAGAATATGAAAAAAAATAAAATTCGTAAAAAAAAATTCATTAAAATTTGCCTTTTAAATAAAACCAAAGGTATTTATATACTAATAAGTTAATTGTTAAAATATCCTAAATAATGCTTAATAAAAAAGCATGAATAAAAAAGTTGTAAAACAAAAAGGCTACCTTAATATTAGGTAGCCTTTTTTTGATTTAGTTACAGTAAATTAATATGCTTTTATTACTTGTTTTGCAACGCCTTGTGCGTTAGTCCAATTTAGCTTATATCCATAAGGGCAACCTAATGTTGTAGTATTCCCATTCCCATCAACACCATAGGTAACAGTAAGTTCGCGCGCCAATCTTTTATGAACTCTAACCCCCCTTAATGGTTTATATAAACAAGTAGAATTATATATATTGTAAAAAATCGGAGTAGTGATGCTAATATAAAAATCTTCACTAGCGCGGTTTGTGCCCCACATAGCAACGTTTGGAATTGTGTTGATTGTTGTGTCGCCGGCTAATGTAGCAGATATTATACCATTTGTTCCACTACCAACTACAGTAAATGTTCTTAATCTTGCAGCTTGCCAAGTGCGATTTGTTCCATCATCGAATGTTAAAATCATATTTGCTCTGATTTTATGAACGATTGGATTTGAGTTAAAAAATAAATCAGCAATAACACCTCCACTAACGTTAGTTACACTGTGAGTTCCATTAAATGTAAGCGATTTATTATCAGAAAGATTAGTAACCTTGTAATTATTGAAAGTCAATGTTATTTTAGATCCTAATACTTTCCATTTCGTTACAGTTGTAGTTGTACTATCATAAGGTAATTGAACACGAATAGAACCTGTACGAGATTTTATATTATTACAATCATTGCCATTATAAACTAATGTTAGCAAACCAATTAATTTTTGAGACGAATCAATCGTAACATTACAAAGATTAATTGAATTTAGACCAAGCATACTTCTGGTTGAAGATACGCCTTCGATTGCATTATTTGCATCATCCATAACTGCGTTAGATTCACTTTCAACTCTTGATTGATCAAGCGCACTTGTTGTTTGTTGGAGAACATCATCCGTATTAATTTCATCTTTATTTTTTTTACACGCTGTAAACATTAAACTTGCAGTAGCTACTACCAGCAGGTATTTAATCATTTTTTTAGTTTTCATAATTATATTTTTTCAAGTGTTTATTACGGTTTTAATTTTTATGACGAACAAAATTAATTAAAGTTTAATTGCATAGAATTTATTTAACATTAATTACATTTTCAACTTTCCAACTTTCTAACGATTTTCAAAAAGTGTTTTTCTAAATCGTATAATATATAGTTTTTTATCCAATCAAAAAGATGAAATTATTTTATTGTATAATCTTTAACTGTCGTAAATATAGTTGTATGGTGTTTTCTAATCCCAAATATAGCGAATCAGCAATTAAAGCGTGACCTATAGATACTTCTGCAAGTGCTTCAACATGTTTGGCAAAATAATTTAAATTTTCTAAACTCAAATCATGACCTGCATTAATACCTAAACCAAGTGTGTTAGCTAATTTGGCTGCAGCTACAAATGGTTTTACTGCTTCGGAACAATTTGCCATATACTTTTTTGCGAAGTCTTCGGTGTATAATTCAATACGATCGGTTCCTGTTTTTTTTGCGCCCTCTATCATTATCAAATTAGGGTCAACAAATATGGATGTGCGAATTCCTTGCTCTTTAAAAAGGGACACCGTTTCTTTCAGATAATTACAATCCATAACAGTATCCCAACCATGGTCGGATGTTAATTGATTCGTTGTGTCGGGAACTAAAGTAACTTGTGTTGGTTTTACTTCCAAAACCAGATCTATAAATTTTTGATCTCTTGGGTTGCCTTCAATATTAAATTCGGTAGTAAGTATCGATTTTAAATCTCTTACATCATTGTAACGAATATGTCGCTCATCTGGTCTAGGATGAACTGTTATACCTTGCGCTCCAAACTTTTCACAATCCATTGCAACTTTTAATAAATTGGGCGTATTTCCTCCTCTTGAATTGCGCAACGTAGCAATTTTATTAATATTTACACTTAACTTTGTAATCATAGTTTTTTTATTGAAAATGTAAAGCTAAATAATTTGAATCCTTCTCGTATAAAAAGAAGGTGTTATATTTGTATTCTTTATTGGGATTAGAAAAAAATATTGCTAAAAAATTGTTTCCCGATAAAACTAAAACGTTTCAAATTTAGTTGTTAAATATTGAAGCAAAAAACTGGAATTAAAAATTTATGTTAGCAAAAGACTTAATATCAGACGAAATACCATCACTTAAAACAACCGATACTGGCCTTATGGCAACTAATTGGATGGATGAATTTAAGGTTTCTCATTTGCCTATTGTAGATAAGCATGAGTATCTTGGATTAATTTCAGATACCGACATATTAGACTTAAATATTACTGATGAGGAATTAGGAAAAAGAAAACTATCGCTCGTTCGCCCTTTTGTTCTTCAAGGACAACATGTGTACGAGGTTATAAAGATGGTATCCAATTTAAAGCTCTCGGTTTTGCCTGTATTGGATGAAAACCAGCATTATGTTGGTCTTATTCCCTTAACATCATTGTTGATGGAGTTTGCAAAACTTGCCGCTACTCGAGAGCCAGGTGGTATTATTGTGCTCGAAATGAATATCCATGATTATTCACTAACACAAATTGCTCAAATAATCGAAGGTAGTGATGGTAAAATTTTGAGTTGTTATGTAAATTCAATGGCCGACTCTACAAAGATTGAAGTAACCATAAAAACCAATAAAGAAGAATTGTCAGGAATTTTACAAACATTTTTCCGTTACAATTATACCGTTAAAGCATCCTTTCAGCAAAGTGAATTTTTAGATGATATGAAAAATCGCTTTGATTCATTCATGAACTATATAAATATATAATGAAAGTAGCGGTATACGGACACTCTACTAGCGCAAATACTTCGGAACACATTCAGTTGTTGTTTAATAAACTGCAGGAATGCAAAGCGGAATTACTAGTTTATGAGCCATTTTATAATTTTATAAAAAAGCAGCTAACACTTCCATGTTCGCTTAATACTTTTAAATCTCACACCGATTTGAATGGTAAGGTAGATTATATGCTTAGTCTTGGAGGAGATGGAACATTTTTAGAAACATTAACTTTCGTAAGGGGTTCTTATATTCCTATTTTAGGAATTAATACCGGCCGACTCGGTTTTTTAGCCAACGTTGCTAAAACTGAAATAGCAGCTGCCATTGAGGCTTTAGCGGAAAAAAAATATTCAATCGAAAAAAGATCATTACTTAGCGTTATTGGACCGAATAAACTTTTTGGTAATGTTAACTATGGGTTGAATGAATTAACAATTTTGAAGAAAGATACATCGTCTATGATTACCATTCATGCTTACATTAATGGTGATTATTTAAATTCTTACTTTGCCGATGGTTTAATAATAGCTACACCTACAGGCTCTACAGCTTATTCGCTAAGTTGCGGAGGTCCATTGGTGATGCCTGGTTCCGAAAATTTTGTAATCACACCAATTGCTCCTCATAATTTGAATGTTCGCCCCTTGGTAATTTCAGACAATAATGTTATTACCTTAAAGGTGGAAGGGCGCATTAATCAATACTTGGCTTCGCTTGATTCGCGCAGCGAAGTAATAGACTCTTCGATTGAACTTACTGTTAAAAAAGCAGACTTTTCCCTTCATCTGATAAAACTCGAAAATCAGAATTTTTTTAATACCATTCGCAACAAACTTTTATGGGGTCTAGATAAGCGTAATTAACTAATATTAACACTACTAAGTAACCAAAAATCCATTATATTTGCCTGCCTTTGCCAAAAAGAACAATAAATACATAAATTTAAAGTTGATAACCTGAGTGAAAAAACAATTCATTATACTTATCATTACCTTAATTTCAACGCTTATGGGGTTTTCACAAAAAACTAAAAAAAGTGCTGAAATTGGTTTGTTTTTTGGCGGTTCCTATTACATTGGTGATTTAAATCCGGTTGCACATTTCAATCAATTTACTAAACCTGCAGGAGGTGTCGTTTTTAGATATAATCTAGGTACACGTTTAGCACTCCGTGCTAGTGCATTGTTTGGTAATATAGAGGGGCACGATTCTTTTTCTAATTCGGTGGCAGATGTTCAACGTAATTTAAGTTTTAAATCTTCTATTCGCGAACTATCAGGTCAATTGGAGTTCAATTTTTTAGATTATGAAATAGGCAATGAGAATAGAAAATTTTCTCCGTATATTTTTTTAGGATTAGCAGTATTTAAATTCAGTCCGGAATCTATATCGGATTCAGGTGATGGAGTATCTCTTCAGCCACTTGGTACCGAAGGGCAAGGGTTGAATGGTGGGGCTTCTTCAAAAAAATATAAACTAACACAATTGTCTATTCCTTTTGGAATAGGAATTAAAACCAATCTGGCAAAAAATATTGGTCTCTCTTTAGAATGGGGAATGCGCAAAACATACACTGATTATTTAGATGATGTTAGTACAACATATTACGATCCAAGAAAACTGGAGGCTGCACGTGGTGTAACTGCAGCAACTTTATCCGATCCAAGTATAGGAACAGATCCGAATTATAGTAATGTAGGGCGCCAACGAGGCAACTCGCTTACAAAGGATTGGTACGCATTTGCTGGAGCAATTCTTTCATTTAAACTTCAGCCAAAACGTAAGCCTTGCCCCAGTGCAAATAATTAATACAAAGAACATATAATTAAAAACATTTTAACAACCAAGATATATTATCCGAAATTAGTAATGAGCTTAAAAGAAAAAATCAATATTGCAAAATTACCAAAGCACATAGCAATTATTATGGATGGCAATGGTAGATGGGCTAAACAGCAAGGCGAAGATCGGATTTTTGGGCACGAGCATGGTGTAAAGTCTGTTCGCGCATGCGTTGAGGCAGCTGCGGAAGTAGGTGTTAAATATCTTACAATTTATACATTTTCTACCGAAAATTGGAACCGGCCTCAAGAGGAAGTAATTGCTATTATGCAACTGCTTGTTCATACAATCAGTGGCGAAGTAGAATCACTTCATAAAAATGGAGTGCGTCTCCAAGCTATTGGCGATTTAGATAGTTTGCCAAAGGATTGTGTTGAAGAACTGCAGATGGGAATAGAAAGAACGAAAGACAATACCCGTTTAACATTAGTACTTGCTCTAAGTTATAGTTCGCGTTGGGAAATTACAAATGCTGTTCAGAAAATTGCAAAACAAATAGAAAATAAAACACTTTCTGCTAATTCAATTAATGAACAAACAATTAATGCAGCCCTTTGTACGGCAGATATGCCCGAGCCTGAGCTGATGATTCGCACAAGTGGAGAACACAGAATAAGTAATTTTTTATTGTGGCAATTAGCCTATGCCGAATTATATTTTACCGATAAACTTTGGCCCGATTTCGGCAAAGAAGAATTGTATGAAGCAATTTTAGATTACCAAAACCGCGAACGTAGATTTGGAAAAACAAGCGAACAATTAATTTCATAAGAAATTCAAATAACAGAATAAGTCTGTTTAATTAAAAATCAAAAACAGGTTAAAATCTGTTATACTTAAACTATACAATGTACAAAAAAATAACATTTTTAATACTTCTTTCACTTTCCTCTTTTTTAGTAAAGGCGCAAGTTTCTCTTGGAGGCGATTCATTAAGTTTAATTGATTTCTCGATGCCAAAAGAATATGAAATTGGTGGAATCACTGTTTCAGGAGCCGAACATTTAGACCAAAGTGTTCTTACTTTATTGTCAGGTTTAACAGTTGGGGATAAAGTTCAAGTGCCCGGAGATAAGTTTTCTGCTGCCATTGAAAACCTTTGGAAACAAGGCCTTTTTGAAGATATTAAAATTACTGCAAGTAAAATTCAAGGCAATATCATTTTTATAAATATTGGTGTTTTAGAGCGTCCGCGTTTGCAAAAATTTTCGTTGAAGGGAATGACAAAAAGCGAAGCAGATGATTTACGCGAAAAAATAAAATTGATAAAAGGTAAGGTTGTAACGGATGGTCTTATCGCATCTACAAAATCAAAAGTATCCGATTTTTTTATCAAAAAAGGCTATTCGGATGTAAAAACTGAAATTGTAAAAGATCAAATTGATAAAAAAGATAATAGCGTTGTACTTCTTATAAATGTTACAAAAGGAGATAAGATTAGAATAAAGGATATAAACATCACAGGTAATAATTCCATCAAAACCTGGAAATTGCGCCGAACATTAAAAGAAACAAAATGTAGGCGTTGGTGGAACCCCTTTAATTCAGGTAAACTGGATGAAGATAATTATGAAAAAGATAAAAAAGCATTCATTGCAAAATATAACGAAAAAGGTTTTCGTGATGCCAAAATTGTAAAAGATTCCATGTATCGTGTTGGAGTAAATCGCATCAGTTTTGATTTGGTTGTTGATGAAGGTCGAAAGTATTATTTCCGAAACATCAACTGGATTGGGAATAGCAAATACTCATCCAAAACTTTAAGTGAAGTATTGAACATCAAAAAGGGAGAGGTGTATGACCAGTCTCAATTGGACGCAAAATTATTTTCTAATCCAACTGGTAATGACATCAGCTCATTGTATATGGATGACGGATATTTATTTTTTAATGTGTCACCAGTAGAAACCATGGTAAGTAATGATTCCATTGATTTAGAGATGCGTATTTATGAGGGAAAGCAAGCAATCATAAATAAAATAACAGTTGTTGGAAATACAAAAACAAATGATAGGGTAATATTACGAGAGATACGTACCAAGCCAGGTCAGCTTTTTAGGCGATCGGATATTATCCGTACACAACGAGAGTTATCACAATTAGGGTATTTTGATCCCGCAAAAATGAATGTTGTACCTACTCCTAATCCAGTAAATGGTACTGTTGATATTGAATATACGGTAGAAGAAAAACCTTCTGATCAAATTGAATTGTCGGGAGGTTATGGAGGTGGACGTGTTGTAGGAACACTCGGAGTTTCCTTCAATAATTTTTCAGGAAAAAACTTTTTTAAAAAAGATGCTTGGCGCCCTTTGCCATCAGGAGATGGTCAGCGTTTAAGTGTACGCGCACAAACTAACGGGTTGTATTTTCAGTCATATAATATTTCGTTTACCGAACCTTGGTTAGGTGGTAAAAAGCCTAATTCATTGAGCGTTACAACATATTATTCGGTACAAAGTAATGGTTTAACACGAAAAATATCTACCGATGAAGGTAAGGTTGTAAATCCTTTGCGTCAATCACTTGATATATTTGGTGTTTCAGTTGGTTTAGGAAAACGATTAAAATGGCCAGATGATTATTTTACCTTGTATCAAGAATTGAATTACCAATATTACACCTTGAATAATTTTAATTCAATTTTCACTTTCAGTAAAGGATA
>CANCPZ010000056.1 GCA_947380175.1 Bacteroidota bacterium
AGTGCCCCAGTTGAATCTATCCTTGCTATTTTAGGAAAAGGAGGGGAGGATGTTTCTGTAATTGTTGCTGCCGAAGCAAATAAAGGAGTTCAAAGTCCGAAAGAGGAAAGTGTTATAGTGGATATTACTCCTCAAAAAACAGAAGTAAAAACAAGTATACCTGCATCAACTATTCAACATAATTCTGCTAATAACGAAAGAACAAAAATTTCTCCTCTTGCCAAAAAAATGGCAGAAGATAAAGGAATTAGTATTGCAGCAATTAAAGGTAGCGGTGATGGTGGTAGAATTGTAAAGCGTGATATTGATAGTTATAAATCGAATGGTTCGGTAACGGCCGACTTTGTTGGTGTTGAGAGTTATACCGAAGTTCCGGTTTCGCAAATGCGCAAAGTAATTGCAAAACGTTTGGGTGAAAGTAAATTTTCTGCGCCTCATTTTTATTTAACAATGGAAATTGATATGGACTTAATTATAAAAGTTCGTGAAGCAATCAACACCATTGCCGCATTAAAAATTTCATTTAACGATATTGTAATAAAAGCTGTAGCAGCTAGTTTGCGTAAGCACCCTAAAATTAATTCATCTTGGTTAGGGGATAAAATACGCTACAACAATCATATTCACATCGGCGTTGCAATTGCAGTGGAAGAAGGATTGTTAGTACCTGTTGTGCGTTTTGCTGACGGAAAAACGTTGACTCAAATAGCCACTGAAGTGCGCAATTATGCTGTAAAGGCAAAAGATAAAAAACTTCAACCAAGCGATTGGGAAGGCAATACATTCACCATTTCTAATTTGGGTATGTTTGGTATTGAAGAGTTTACTGCAATCATAAATCCTCCTGATGCTTGTATTTTAGCTATTGGTGGTATAAAACAAGTTCCAGTTGTTAAAAACGGGCAAGTAGTTCCAGGTAATACAATGAAAGTTACATTGTCATGTGATCACCGTGTGGTTGATGGCGCGTTGGGTTCTGCATTTTTACAAACTCTAAAACATTTTATCGAAAACCCAGTTTTGTTGTTGGGAGCATCTTCCATTTAAAATTGTAATTTTTGTAATAAAAAAACTCCTGATCTTGTTAGGAGTTTTTTTTATGTGCGAATTTTATTTTTAAACAAGCACCCTAAGTCTGTTGAAAACATTGTTATTTAAACTGCTTTAAGATAATTATATTTGTTTTATTATTAAAAATAAAGTATGTCAGAAAAAATATTCTCAAAAAAAATTGCGCTACAGTTAGGTGTTACTGAACGACAAGTTGATGCGACAATAAGTTTGTTAGATGAAGGAGCTACCATACCTTTTATCTCCAGATATCGAAAAGAAATGACAGGTAGTTTAGATGAAGTACAAGTTGCAAATGTACGTGATGAAATTGAACGGTTAAGAGCTTTGGAAAAAAGACGTGAAGCAATAATTGAATCAATCGAAAGTCAAGGGAAATTAACACCAGAGTTGATGATCTTATTAAGAGGAGCAGAAACATTGTCAAAACTCGAAGATATCTATTTGCCTTACAAGCCTAAACGAAGAACTAAAGCTACTATTGCTCGTGAAAAAGGATTAGAGCCTTTGGCAATTTTATTGTTCGAGCAAAAGCAAATAAATGTAGATGTGGAGGCAAATAATTATTTGTCAAAAGAGTTTGATGTTAAAACAGCAGATGAAGCACTTGCTGGAGCACGAGATATTATTGCAGAATGGGTAAATGAAAATGCGGAAGCGCGTGAAAAAATTCGCCAATTATTTAAAGAACAAGCAACTATTAAAAGTAAAGTATTTAAAAGTAAAGAAATAGAAGGCGAAAAATTTAAAGATTATTTCGATTGGGAAGAACGTTTAATGTCTTGTCCATCTCATCGTATGTTAGCAATGCGAAGGGGCGAAAACGAAGATGTCCTTTCAATAAGTATAGCTCCACCTGATGATGCAGCATTAATACTTTTATACAATCAGTTCATTCGATCAAAAAATGCAAGTTCAGAACAAGTTAGATTAGCTGTTGAAGATTCCTACAATAGAATGATGCAAGTTTCTATTGAGTCGGAAATGCGCATGTTTACTAAAGATTTAGCTGATGAAAAAGCGATACAAGTTTTTGCAGAAAATTTGCGTGAATTATTATTAGCTTCTCCATTAGGACAAAAAGCAATATTAGCAATTGATCCTGGTTTTCGCACAGGTTGTAAAGTAGTAGCATTAGATAAACAAGGTAAATTATTGGAAGATACTGTTATTTATCCGCACGAAAAGAATAAAATTTTTGAATCAAAACAAAAAATAGTTACCCTTTGTGTTAAGTATAATTTAGAAGCCATAGCGATTGGAAATGGAACAGCAGGGCGCGAAACAGAAACTTTTGTAAGAGGAATTGAAAATTTACCGAACGAAATTTCGGTAATTATGGTTAACGAAAGTGGCGCATCCATCTATTCTGCATCCGATGTTGCCCGCGAAGAATTTCCTGATAAAGATATCACCGTTCGGGGTGCTGTTTCAATTGGAAGAAGGTTAGCCGATCCTTTAGCCGAGTTGGTTAAGATTGATGCAAAATCAATTGGTGTAGGACAGTATCAGCATGATGTTGACCAATATGAAATAAAGAAAAAGTTGGATGAAGTGGTTGAAAGTTGTGTAAATAAAGTTGGTGTAGAAGTAAATACTGCAAGCAAACAGTTACTTACATACGTGTCAGGATTAGGTCCTCAATTAGCTAGAAATATTATTGAATATCGTAATGAAAATGGCCCTTTTAAATCTCGTAAAGAGTTAATGAAAGTGCCTCGCATGGGCGATAAAGCGTATGAGCAAGCTGCAGGTTTTTTACGTGTGTTAAATAGTAAAAATCCCTTAGATAAAAGTGCAGTACATCCCGAAAGCTATTCTATTGTTGAGAAAATGGCAGCTGATTTGAATTGCACCATTCCACAATTGATGGCGGAAAAAGAATTGCGAAAACAAATCGTTCTTCAGAAATATCTAACTGATAAAATTGGTTTGCCAACATTGAATGATATTTTAAATGAGCTAGATAAACCAGGTCGCGATCCTCGAAAATCTTTTGAAGTTTTTTCTTTTGATAACACTATTCGTGAGATGAAGGATTTACAAATAGGTATGCGCTTACCAGGAATAGTTACAAATGTAACCAATTTTGGAGCCTTTGTAGATATTGGTGTTCATCAGGATGGCTTAGTTCATATCAGTCAACTTTCAAATACATTTATTGATGATCCCAATAAGGTGGTGAAGGTTCAACAACAAGTGATGGTATCAGTAACAGAAGTGGATGTGCAGCGCAAACGCATTGCTTTATCAATGAAAGATAATGCAATAGTAAATGCTAATTCACCCGTTGCTTCAACAAAAAAAGTTACAAATAAAAATGGAAAAGCTCTTTCAACTGAAACTGATTTTGCATCGCAGTTAGCAGCATTGAAGGATAAGTTTAAATAATTTATACCATCATTCTTCGCCATTTTTTATTGAGATAAGGGTTTACATTACTATAGTTTTATAAAAACAAAATCCAATTAATTCCTTATTTTTGTGATTCTTGTAAAAATCATAAAATGACAATATCTTATAACTGGTTAAAAGATTATATAAATACAGATTTATCTCCTGAGGAGATTAGTGTATTACTTACAGATTGTGGACTTGAAGTAGAAAGTATTGAAGTCTTTGAAACTATAAAAGGTGGTTTAAAAGGAATGCTTGTTGGCGAAGTTATAACAAAAGAAAAACATCCCGATGCTGATAGGTTAAGTGTAACTACCATTGATATTGGAACAGGAACATTATTAAACATTGTTTGTGGTGCAAGCAATATTGCTGTTGGCCAAAAGGTTATTGTTGCTACTATTGGAGCAGTTTTATATCCAATTATTGGTGAGTCTTTTGAAATAAAAAAATCTAAAATTCGTGGGCAATTATCGGAAGGAATGATTTGTGCAGAAGATGAAATAGGTTTAGGTACTTCTCATGAGGGCATTATGGTTCTTGATGTTGATACAAAAGTTGGAATTCAGGCAAGTGACTATTTTCAACTATCAACTGATTTTGTTTTTGAAATTGGCCTTACACCTAATCGTGTTGATGCAGCTTCTCATGTTGGCGTTGCGCGAGATTTGATTGCAGTTTTAAATTGTAAAATGGATTTACAAAACACCAATACCTCTGAAAATAAAGCAATACATAACTCATTAATTCTTCCTTCTGTTACTTCTTTTGATAGTGAATCTAATGATCTTAAAATTGAAGTAGTTATAGACGATGCTGTTTCTTGTCCGCGTTATTCGGGTTTGACTATTTCTGATATAACTGTAGCTGAATCACCTGAATGGCTTAAAAGTAGACTGAAAGCAATAGGTGTGCGACCTATAAATAACATTGTTGATGCAACCAATTATGTTTTGCACGAATTGGGACAACCAATGCATGCATTTGATGCTGATAAAATAATTGGCAATAAAGTAGTGGTGAAAAAAGCTTTAGATAATAGTAAATTTAAAACATTAGATGGTGTTGACCGTCAGTTGTCATCAGAAGATTTAATGATATGTAATGCTGAAAATCCCATGTGTATTGCAGGTGTTTTTGGTGGGCTGGAATCCGGAGTTTCAGTTACTACAAAAAACATATTTTTAGAAAGTGCATATTTTAATTCTACAACTATTCGTAAGTCATCAAAACGACATAATTTAAAAACAGATGCGTCGTTTCGTTTCGAAAGAGGAACCGATCCTAATATTACTGTTTATGCATTAAAGCGAGCAGCTATTTTAATTAAACAAATTGCCGGTGGTAAAATTTCATCTGATATTATTGATTTATACCCCAATCCAATTAAAAATTTCAAAGTTCCATTTTCGTTCGAAAAATGTGATAGCATAATAGGTAAACATATTGATTTAGAAACTATAAAAAATATTTTCACTTCATTAGGTATTGAAATAGAGCACGAGGGCCACGATGCATTGTTATTATCCATACCACCTTATAAGGTGGATGTTCAACGAGAACAAGATTTGATTGAAGAAGTTTTACGTATTTATGGTTATAACAATATTGAAATTCCAGATGTGTTGAATTCCAATTTGCAATTTGCAGAAAAACCTAATAAAGAAAAAATACAACACGTAATAGCTGAATTACTTACTAATAATGGTTTTTCCGAGATAATGTGTTTGTCCTTAACAAAAGGTGAGTACGCAGCAAAACTTCCAACCCTAAATGCTGATCAAAGTGTTGCAATGTTAAATCCGTTAAGTAGCGATTTAAATGTGTTGCGCCAAACACTTTTATTCAGCGGTTTAGAGAGTATTGCATATAATCAAAATCGTAAAAATGTCGATTTGAAATTGTATGAATTTGGTAAAACATACATGGCTATAAAAGCTGAAGATGCAACAAAATATATTGAAACGAAACATCTTTCTGTTTTTATAACAGGTCGTGTGCAACGCGAAAACTGGAATACAAAAAATGAGTTGGTAAGTTTTTATACTATGAAATCTTTTGTGGATGCTGTTTTAAATCGTTTGGGATTGACTAATTTTAAATTAAATGAACTTTCAAATGATGTTTTTTCAAGTTCGCTATCATACAGTTTGAATAAAAAAACACTTGTTGAATTTGGTAATGTGTCAAAATCTATTTTAAAGTATATGGATATTAAGCAAGAGGTTTTTTATGCAGATTTTCAATGGGATAGAATTATCGAAGCTGTAAATAATATAAATATACGCTATACTGAAGTTTCTAAATTTCCAGAAGTAAGACGTGATTTAGCCTTGTTGATTGATAAATCGATTTCGTTTCAGGATCTAGAACAGCTTGCATACCAAGCTGAAAAAAATATTCTAAAGGATGTGAATTTATTCGATGTGTACGGTTATAACCAATCAGATAAAATTCCAGAGGGTAAAAAATCATATGCCTTAAGTTTTACATTACAGGATAAAACAGCAACGCTTAATGATAAGCAAATTGATCAAATAATGGAAAAATTAATTAATACATACAAGGAAAAGCTTGGTGCGAGTATCCGATAAATTACGATTTTAATATTTTTTAATCAACATTATTGTTTGTCATTAATAAAAGTGGTAGCTAATTCATTTGCATTTTTTTAATAACCAATACGCTTATTTTTTATAAATCAAAGAATGTTTTTCCTTCGATTGTTTATGAAATTTAAATAACCTCTTCTCAAAAACGTATATTTATTCTATTTCTTTATCTTTATAGCATGCGTTTTAGGCTATTTTCAATTTTAATCATAATTTTTATTGTTGGTAATCTTTTTCCAAAAACATTGTGTGCTCAATCACATGCTGATATTGCTAATAAGATAAGCGAAAACTCACTACAAATAATATCTTTAAAGGATTCAATACTTCTCAAAAAAATACCGTACAAAAAAATATTTTATAATAAATCGGAGCGAGAAAAAGAATTGCAAAACATACTTTTTACTTGCTACGATAATTCATTTTTGACTGCAACCTTTGATAGTATTATAGTTGATTCATCTTCATTAATAGCCTATTTAAATTTTGGTGAAAAATACAAATGGGCTTATTTGAAAAATGGAAATGTAGATGAAGGTGTTCTTAGTGAAATAGGCTTTCGAGAAAAGTTATACGCCAATAAACCAATTTATTTTAAGGATCTAAAACATATTCAGGAAAAATTAATTACTTATTATGAGAACAATGGTTATCCCTTTGCATCAGTAAAACTGGATAGTATAAAAATATCTGAAGAAACCATAGCTGCTAAACTCGTTCTGTCAAAAAATAGTATAATTAAAATTGATAGCATTTTAATAAAAGGTTCAGCTAAAATTGCTCCCGTTTATATTTATAATTATTTAGGAATTAAACCGGGAAGTTTATATAACGAGGCTTTGTTGAAAAAAGTAAATACACGCACACGAGAGTTGCCATTTTTAAATCCAACAAAACCTGCCTCTGTTTTATTTTATAATAATTACAATAAACTAATTTTAAATTTAGATAAAAAAAATGCAAGTCAATTTGATGGTGTACTCGGGGTTTTGCCGGATTCTAAAACCGGTAAAATAGTATTTACCGGAGATGTGCATTTAAAATTACAAAATGGATTAGAGCATGGTGAATTAATAGATTTGAACTGGAGGCGACTTCAAACACAAACACAGGATTTAAAAGTAAGATTGGTTTATCCGTTTGTTTTAAAATCTCCATTTGGTGTTGATTATAATTTTAAACTTTATAAAAAAGACACTACTTTTTTAGATGTGAATCAAAATATTGGAGTGCAATATTTATTGATTGGCGGTAATTACTTTAAACTATTTTACAACAATAAAACGTCTTCATTACTATCAAATAAAGGTTTTGAAAATCTAACAACATTACCACCCAATTCCGATGTGCGTTCAAATATGTATGGCATTGGAGTTAAATTCGAAAAATTAGATTATCGTTTAAACCCTCGAAAAGGTTTTTACATTTTAATGAATGCGAGTGCTGGAATAAAAAGTATTAAAAAAAACAGCAAACTAAATCCTATTGTTTACAACAAAATAAAACTCAATACAACTCAATATAATTCCGATTTTGAAGGAGGTTTCTATTTGCCAATACAGGATAGGAGTGCTATAAAATTTGGTATGCAGGCATCTTATTTATTAGGAGAGTCAGTTTTTCAAAATGAATTATTTAGAATCGGAGGTTTAAAAACTTTACGTGGATTTGATGAAGAATCAATTTATGCATCTAAATATTCTATATTAACATTGGAATATCGTTTTATTTTGGAGCAAAATTCATATCTCTATGTGTTTGGTGATGGCGCTTATTATGAAAACAATAATGTAAAATCAGCATCCCTTGTTCATGATACCCCTTATGGGTTTGGAGCGGGTATAAGTTTTGAGACAAAAGCTGGTATATTTTCAATTAATTATGCACTCGGTAAACAGTTCGATAATCCGATACAATTTAGAAGCGGGAAAATACATTTTGGAATTGTTAATTATTTTTAAGCATATTGTTTACAGGCTTCTTATTTCTACTCAAAAAAACTAAATTCTATTATTTCATTTTTATCAACTGTTTGCATTAGGTTAACGGCTAAATGATTCATTTCGCTATTAAAATGTGTAGAAAAATTCTTAAATTAGCAATTCGATAAAATGTAGAAAAATTATGGATTTTTTATTTATTGCTGTTGGGTGTATTTTTGGTTTTGCCATTGCATTTTTATTTTTAAAATCAAATAAAAATTTAAAAATTGATACATCTGAATTGGATGCTAAAATTGTTTCACTAGATAAAGAAAAGTTGATTTTACAGACTAACTTGGTTAATTCTGAAAACCAAAATAATCGGATGTCAATTGAATTGAAAGATTTAAAGGAGCAATTTAATTCCGAAATAAATAATGAACGAAGTAAATATCTTTTTGAATTAAATATTGAAAAAGAAAAGCTTAGTAAAGCTGAAGCGCGCATTGCTAGAGCTGAAGAAATATATAAATCGCAGGAAGAAAAAAATATTTCGTTAAAATCAGATTACGAAAATTTGCATAAAAAGACGATTGCTGAATTTGAAAATATTGCAAATAAAATACTTGATGAAAAATCTCAAAAATTTACTGATCAAAATAAAACCAATCTCGATATTATTTTAAATCCTCTGAAAGAAAAAATTAAAGATTTTGAGAGTAAAGTAGAGAAAGCGTATAAGGCCGAATCGGACGAACGTATTTCATTAAAAGTGGAAATAAAAAATTTAGTTGATCTAAACAAGCAGGTTAGTGAAGATGCCAATAATTTAGCAAATGCATTAAAAGGCGAAAATAAAACGCAAGGAAATTGGGGTGAGTTGATTCTTGAGAAAGTCCTTGAACGTTCAGGTTTAGTAAAAGATCAGGAATATCGTTTGCAATTTAGCACTAGTAATGATGAAGGGAAACGCATTCAGCCGGATGCTGTAATTATGTTGCCTGATAATAAACACATTGTTGTCGATTCTAAAGTTTCGTTGGTTGCTTATGAGGCTTATGTAAACTGTAAAAGTGAGGATGATAAAAATAAATTTGTGAAAGAGCATATTGCATCCGTTCGAAATCACATCAAATCATTAAGCGAAAAAAATTATCAATCGTCATTAGAATTTAACACACCTGATTTTGTTTTATTATTTATTCCTATTGAGTCTTCATTTAGTGTTGCTGTTCAGGCTGATCAGGAGATGTTTAATTTTGCCTGGGATAAAAAAATTGTGATTGTTAGTCCGTCTACCTTATTGGCAACTTTGCGAACAATAGCATCAGTTTGGAAACAAGAGCGTCAAACAAAAAATGCTATTGAAATAGCCAAACAAAGTGGTGCATTGTATGATAAGTTTGTAGGTTTTATTGAAGATATGGATAAGATAGGTAAGAACATTGATGCATCTAAATTTGTTTATGATTCGGCTATAAATAAACTTTATAAAGGAACAGGGAATTTAGTAAAGCGTGCTCAAGATATTGAAAAACTTGGTGCAAAAACAACAAAGCAAATTGCATCAAAATTTATTGAAGGTGATGAACCATCTCAACTAATTGAAGATGTCGGATAAAATGAAAAAGTACATTTCATACCTGTTATTTATTATACTTTTTGTGGCGTGTGTATCGTCACGAAGTTCAAAATCGACAACTCAAAAAAAAGTATATAAACGCGAGGATAACATTATTCATCCTCAGTTTACTGTATTTCATGTAAGTGATTCTGTTTCAGAACTTCATTTTAAAATTAATTCTAAAGAATTGCTTTACACTCGACCTGATGGTATAGATTTTTCTTCAAATGTTTTGATTTCGTATTGTTTACTTCCTTCATACGAATCAAAAGAAATTAGTGATAGCTCATCTGTTCGCATTGTAGATACGAATAACGATAACGTAGAAAAATATTTAATGGGTTTTATAAAGGTGAAACCGATTAGATCTCGCAATTATTTTTTACGCATCACCGTTACTGATTTAAATAGAAAAAGTAGTGTTTTAAATGTAATTGAAGTTGAAAAAAATAATGATTTGAATCGCCAGAATTTTTTAGTAAAAACAAAAAAAACGAATAATCCATTGTTTCTTAATTATTTTAAAACAGGTGAAGAATTGGAAATTAATTATAAAGCAAAAATTGGTGTAATGTTATATGTTAGATATTATAATAGAGATTTCCCTTTAGCTGCGCCACCTTTTTCTGTCTATGATGCAAAACCTTTTCAATATAAGCCAGACAGTGTCTATACTTTGCAGTTGTCGGCTGACGGAAGTGTAAATTTTATAGGAAAAAAAACAGGGTTTTATCATTTTCAGTTAGATACAACAAAACGAGAAGGGCTGACTTTATTTAATTTTTCAGAGCTTTTTCCGGATGTTAAAAAAGCTGAAGATATGGTTGCTCCTTTAAGATTTATTACTTCAAAATTAGAATACGATGAGATTAATACCAGCACAAACAAAAAAGTTGCTATTGAGAAATTTTGGTTGAATTGTACAGGAAACCAAGATAGAGCGAAAGAGGTAATTCGCAAATTTTATAATCGTGTACAAGCTGCTAATATTTATTTTTCTTCTTATATTGAAGGTTGGAAAACAGATAGAGGGATGATTTATTTAATTTATGGTTCACCCAATGTTATTTATAGAACAGAAAATTCCGAAACATGGATTTATGGCGAAGAGAACAATATTAATTCACTTTCATATAACTTTTTAAAAGTAAATAATCCGTTTACAAACAATGATTTTACATTAGAGCGCTCTGCATCCTATAAACAAAGTTGGTACTCAGCGGTTGATATTTGGCGACAAGGCAGAGCTTATTTACAGGATTAGTATATTAATTCTGCAAAATTATAACAACATATTTACTGGTATTTAATTTTGTAATCCTGGCTTGTTGCCCATAATCTTCAATATCAAAGAAAATAATATCAATGCCTTTTTCAATTTTCGAATTATTTAATTGCCTTCCTGTACATTAAATTTTCGTTGTATATAATCGTCCCATTTCTCACTTTCATAGTCATTATCGCCAAAATAATGTATTATTAATGCTAAATTTTCTTCGTTAATGTAGTAAGGAATACAGTCAACAACTTCCAGGTTATCATTTAATATTGCCAAAGAAGGCAAAATAAAATTATTCCGTGTTAATACCTTTGCTAATGAATGGAACGGGAAGTTATCGACTCTTGTATTGTCGTAAGTTATTCCTTTAAAATTAATTTTCTCCTTAGTTTCTACGTTAAAACTTACAAAATAAAAATGCTCATTCATGTATTTAGCTAATGCTGAATCTCTGAAACAAGTTACATTCATCACCTTACATGAATTACAATATGGTATATTTAAAGCAACAGCAATTTTTTTAGGTTTTTTAGTTTGTAGTTCAAGTGCTTCATTCATCGTGTACTGTTTGACAATGGGGGTAAATTTTGTGGTGTCATAAAATGTTTTTTCAAAATTTAGTTTAAAATCATCGAAAGAACTCGATCTGTAAACATTTTCGACTGTATAAATTAAGATTGGTTCTATTTTTCTAACCTCTAAATAACCTTGTGACAATAAATTAAATCCATAATTATTCGACACAAATATTGTTGACGGATATGATAAACTGCTTCCTAATAATTTTACAGCCAATTCATGCACCGATTTTTTTTCATTACCACGATTAAAATACCAAACACCATTGTATTCAATAGAGTCCTTTGTTTCGGCATCAAATTTTATAGGGTAAAAATTGGTATTAATATAATTTGCAATACCTGCATCAGAATACGTTGTTTTTATCATATGTTTACACCAGCCACACCAGTTAGTGTAAATATCAATAATAAAAGGTTTTGGCTGCTTTTTATATAAATCTTGTGCATCTTTAAACGATAACCATTTAACAAGTCCTTCTTCTGCTTTGTTTTCAGTTATTACTGTTTGAGCTGAACAATTTCCAAAAACAATAAAAAATAACAATAATGTATACACTAGTTTTTTCATAATTCTTTTATTTCGTATCGTAAAATTATAAAATTATACTGATAGTAGCTAGTTACAAGTTTTTACATTTAGATTTCAATACTTTCAAGCCGATTGAAAAAACATTCCTGCTTTTATTTTAATCCAAAATCTTATATTTGCATTCGCTTTTTAAAAACAAATAAAAAACTATACTATCATGAGTAAAATTAAAGTAGAAAACCCTGTGGTTGAATTAGATGGTGACGAAATGACTCGTATTATCTGGAAATTTATTAAAGATAAATTGATTCTTCCTTATTTAGATTTGGATATTAAAATATTATGATTTAGGTGTTGAACACCGCGATGCTACTAATGATCAGGTTACTATTGATTCTGCTGAAGCAATAAAAAAATACAATGTTGGTATTAAATGTGCAACAATTACTCCGGACGAAGAACGTGTTGTTGAATTTAAATTAAAACAAATGTGGAAATCGCCAAATGGTACTATTCGTAACATTTTAGATGGTACTGTTTTTCGTGAGCCAATTGTTTGTAAAAATGTTCCACGTTTAGTTCCTAATTGGACTGCACCAATTTGTATTGGTCGTCATGCTTTTGGTGATCAATATCGTGCTACCGATTTTGTAACAAAAGGAAAAGGGAAATTAACTGTAAGTTTTACTCCTGAAGATGGAAGTGCTCCACAATCGTTTGAAGTATTTAATTTTAAAGGTGATGGTGTTGCATTAACAATGTATAATACAGATGAGTCTATCCGTGGATTTGCTCACTCTTGTTTTAATACCGCTTTAGCAAAAAAATGGCCGTTATATTTATCTACTAAAAATACGATCTTAAAAAAATACGATGGTCGTTTTAAAGATATTTTCGAAGAAATTTATCAAGCTGATTATAAAGCAAAATACGTTGCAGCAGGAATAACTTATGAGCACCGTTTGATTGATGATATGGTTGCATCGGCATTAAAATGGAATGGTAATTTTGTTTGGGCTTGTAAAAATTATGATGGTGATGTTCAATCAGATACTGTTGCACAAGGTTTTGGTTCATTGGGTTTAATGACATCGGTATTAGTTACTCCAGATGGTAAAACAATGGAAGCAGAAGCTGCACATGGAACGGTTACTCGCCACTATCGAGATCATCAAGCAGGTAAGCCAACTTCTACAAATCCAATTGCATCGATTTTTGCATGGACACGTGGTTTGGAATTCCGTGGCAAATTAGATAACAATCAAGAATTAATAAACTTCTGTCATGCTTTAGAACAAGTATGCGTAGAGACAGTAGAATCAGGTAAAATGACTAAAGATTTAGCAGTTTGTATCCATGGAAACAAAGTAAATCATGGTGAACATTATTTATATACTGAAGAATTTTTATCTGCATTAGATGCTAATTTGAAAATAAAACTTGCTAAATAATTTATTAAGCTATCCGTATTAATAAGCTTATTTTAAAAGAATCACTCATTGGAGTGATTCTTTTTTTTGTTACTATTTTAGCTTTTTAAGTGTTTGCTTTAACTGAAAAGGTCGACAAATAATTTTATCGCATTCAAAAATAAAAAACAATATTTTTATAACATTGGTGTTATATTTGTGCTAATACGATACAAATGAAAAAATGCCTACTTATATTGATTATTTTATCTTTAAAACAACTTGCATTTGCTCAAGAAACAGGTTTGCAACAAAGAGGAGTCATCCGAGTTCAAAAAAAAGGACAGCTTGCCAAAATTCAATTTGATGATGTAAATTATCGTCTTGTTGGAATCGATGTTTATGGAAACGTTTTGGATACAGCAGTTTTGGAATTTCAAATGTCGGTTACAATTAAAGGTATCTTTTATTCCGAAACAACTGTTGGACCAAATCTTACTTATCAAATGCAACAGCTGCTTGGTAGACGTGACCAATCGTCACTTTTGTTTTTCGATAAAATAAAAGTGAAAGACAGGAGTGGTAACATTTTTGATATGCCCAAATTCCAATTTAAGATGGGGTATGCAAATGAGAATAATAATTAATTTATAGCTACGAAACGCTATTCAAAAAACTCCTTATTAAAATTCACTAAATATAGTTTTTCAGTAGCTCTTGAAACGGCTGTATAAAGCCATCTTAAATACTCGGTATTAATCATTTCATCTGTTAAATAACCTTGCTCTACAAACACACAGGGCCATTGACCACCTTGAGCTTTGTGGCACGTAACAGCGTATGCAAATTTTACCTGAAGCGCATTAAAATATTTATCTTCCTTTACTTTTTTTAAACGCATTCGTCTGTCTGCAACATCACTATAATCGGCAGAAACAGAATCATATAGTTTTTTATTATCTGCTTGCGATAAAGCAGGGGATTCACTCATGATCGTATCAAGTAACAATCGTGTTTCTAATTCTGGCTCGTCTGGATAATCAATCAGTCGCATGCGTACGTCAGCAAAACGAAATCCGTGCATCTCTTGTATGTTACCCACTTTCAGTAATAGAATAATGTCGCCATTTGCAATAAATCCAGCTTTCGATTCTTCGGGCAACCAAAAATAATTATTCCTTACAACCATCATATAATCCCCAGCAGATATTTCATTTTCCTGCCAGCGAATGCGCGCACGTATTTGTTGATTAAAAATATTTGATCGTTTATTCGATCTGCAAATTACCATCGAATCTTCCGCTCCGTATGTATCATAAGCACTATTCAATGCATCTTCAAGCTCAGCCCCATCAATCCT
>CANCPZ010000057.1 GCA_947380175.1 Bacteroidota bacterium
CGCGATCGCCCATTCAACGATATTTTTAAATTGAGCAGAAAAATGAGTGCCAATGTGAGCTCTCCTTCAACTTTTGTTGCACCAACAACGGATGCCAATGGCTGGCCAACACAAGATTTTGGAGTGGTAGTAGCAACAACATTAGATAGCGCTGCTGCAGGCACAATTTACAAATTGAAATTTAATGGTCAAGCAACAGTTTCGAAAATCGGAAGTTTTAATATTCAAAATAAAATATACGATTCTATTACAAACACAACCACTGCCGACCTTGTATTTCCGACAGTTGTTACTAATAGTTCAGGTATCAGTTTAAGTTTTACAAACACACATTTTAGCCCTACAGTTGCGGGAGTTAAAAACATTCAAATAATGAAACCGGGAATAGCTTTTAATGGACCAACATTTAGTCAAACGTTTTTAAATCACATCCAACGCTTTTCTACAATACGCTATATTAAGTGGCATGATACTGAAAATTCAAATGATTCGCTTTGGGCGAATCGAACATTGTTATCGTCTCCATCTCAAAGTACTTTAGGTACTGGTAATCATGGCTGTGCCTGGGAATATTGTATTGAATTAGCAAACACATTGAATCAAAATATGTGGATCAATATTCCTGTAAAAGCAGATGACGATTATGTAAACCAATTAGCAACCCTTGTTAAAAACACTCTGAATCCAAATTTAAAAGTGTACATCGAATACAGTAATGAGATTTGGAATCCAACTTATGACGAGTATCAATGGAATCTAACTCAAGCAACAATTGAGGGAAATGCCGGAGGTGCAATTAATTTTGATGCGATAAATAATGTTGGCCAATGGCAGTATCGAAGAATTGCCAATAGGGCAAAACAAATAAGTGATATTTTTAAAACAGTTTTTGGTACAGCCTCATTCGGTGAGCGTTATCGTCCACTTTATGCAGTACAACTCGGTTATTTTGATGTTAGTCAACGAGGGATTGAATTCATTAATAATTATTACGGACCCCCAAAAGATTTTTTTTACGGATTAGCAGGTGCTCCATATTTTAATAGTTCGGCAATAGATACGGGTACAGTGGCAACTGCAACAGAAGTATTACAGGCTTTACAAAATAAAAAAGATTCGTTGTTTATGGGGTATAGTAATGCTGCCAAATGTATGGCTCAATATGGTGCTATTAGTAATTATTATGGGCTAAAATTTATTTGTTATGAAGCAGGTCCTGATACTTATGGATCCAAAAATATAGCAGCAAAAAAACTTGCAATGGAAAGTCCAATGATAAAAACAATTTGTCAGGATTTTCTTTTTAAATGGTATAGTACATATGGTGCCGATGGTCTTTTGAACTGGTTTACCGCTGGTGCAGGTGATTGGGGAACGAAATATGGTACTTGGTCATTAACACAAAATTATGAAAACTCCTATAAGCTTCAAGCGATAGATGATGCGCTAAATTTTTCGCCTATAGCACCCTCTGGAGGATTTGTATTGCCTAATTCTATTGATGCTAGGCAATATGCAGGAATGTCATCAAACTGGAGTACAGCAGTCGACTTTACTCCCCCCTACAATGCGTATCTTCAATATTTATTGAATGTTCCTCCAGGACAAGCAGGTACATATAAGTTTATAGTTGAAACAAAATGCAATGTAGCAGGTAAAACTTTTAAAGTTTCCATTGATAATCAATTATTAGATTCATTGGTGGTACCCAATAATGGCAATTCAGGTTATGTAAATGATACTTTAGGAACAGCTTTTCTTACTGAAGGATTACATACGCTTCGTTATACAAAAACAGCAGCAACTGGAAGTTTTCATATTCGAAATTATTTAATATCGCTTGATAGCATTTGTTCTACTTCAATTACAGGGATTGAAAAAGTAAATGAACGTCCTAGCATTAAAATATTTCCAAACCCTTCAGAATCTTTTGTTTCTGTTTCAACAATAATTGCAAATCGCCCTATTAACGTTTACATCTATAATAGTTTTGGAGAAATTATTTATTCCAATACCGAAGATGTTCCCGATTTTACTATTGATATATCTAGATACTCTTCAGGGTTGTATTTTTTGAAAATTGAAAATGAAATTCAAAAATTTGTAAAACACTAATTAAGTTTGTTTTATAGTTCAGGTCTTTATTAACTCAGTTATTGTTTTGTTTTATGAAAGGCGCTAAATAGCTGTTTACATAGTTGCAAAAAATCAATCTATTGTAGTTAGTTTATAAAAAAACCCCGAATAAATTTTCTTCGGGGTTTTGTATTATATTTAAAAGAATAAAATTATTTTCCTTTAAACGCAGCTTTAACTTTATTTACATAATCTAATTTCTCCCATGTAAACAATTCAACTTTCATTGTTTTTGTTTTGCCATCAGGCGATTTAAATGTTTTAGTTACCACTTCGTTTTTACGACCCATGTGTCCGTAAGCAGCAGTTTCGCTGTACATTGGTGTACGTAGTTTGAAGCGTTGCTCTATAAAATATGGTCGCATGTCAAATACGCTTTCTACAACTTTTGCAATCTGACCATCAGTCATTTTTACTTTTGCAGTTCCATAGGTATCAATAAAAATACCCATTGGTTGCGCAACGCCAATTGCATATGAAACTTGAACTAAAACTTCAGAACAAATACCTGCGGCAACTAAATTTTTAGCAATGTGTCGAGTCGCATAGGCTGCAGAACGATCTACTTTTGATGGATCTTTTCCTGAAAATGCACCACCACCGTGAGCACCTTTCCCGCCATAGGTATCTACAATAATTTTACGACCAGTTAAACCCGTATCGCCATGTGGGCCACCGATAACAAATTTACCAGTTGGGTTAATGTGATAGTTAATTTTGTTGTTGAATAAGTGAGCATATTTTGGATAGTTCTTTTTAACTCTTGGAATTAAAATTTCAACAATATCTTTTTTAATTTTTGCTAACATTTTTGGTTCAGCATCAAAATCATCGTGTTGTGTAGAAACAACAATAGCATCAATACGAACAGGCGTATTATTATCATCATACTCTAATGTAACTTGCGATTTTGCATCAGGACGTAAATATTTGATTGCTTTATTTTCTCTTCTTAATGCTGCCAATTCTAGTAAAATCCCATGAGCTAAATCCAATGCTAAAGGCATATAGTTTGCTGTTTCGTTAGTTGCATAACCAAACATCATTCCTTGATCTCCTGCACCTTGTTCTTCTTTCTTCTTTCTATCAACACCTTGGTTAATATCAGCAGATTGTTCGTGAATTGCAGATAAAATACCACATGAGTTAGCTTCGAACATGTATTCCGATTTCGTATAACCAATCTTACGAATTACTTCACGAGCAATTTCTTGAACATCCAAATAGGCTTTTGATTTTACTTCTCCAGCAAGTATAACCTGACCAGTTGTTACTAATGTTTCGCAAGCAACTTTTGATTGAGGATCAAATGCTAAAAAGTTGTCAATTAATGCATCAGATATTTGATCTGCTACTTTGTCTGGGTGTCCTTCCGACACTGATTCGGATGTAAATAGGTATGACATTTATGTTATATTTTTTTGTTTATAATGGGCACTAAAATACGATTAATTTTTGATGTGCTGATTTTTTCTCTGTTAATATGCTTATATAAAAGTTCTTTGTATTCTCATTTTTAAAACAGTCCCTTAGTGTGTATTGTTCGAAAATAAAAGGTTACCAGATTTTTACAATTACATTTTCCGAACGGTACATTGCATCCGTTGCTTTTATATTAAATGCTTTGTAAAATTCAGGAATATTAGAAAGTGGTCCATTAATGCGAAACTCAGCAGGAGCATGTACATTGCTCATGATCTGTTTCGCTAAAGAGGCATCTGTAGAATGAACCATCCAAGCATAGCCATACGATAAAAAATAACGTTGATCAGAAGTGTATCCATTAAATAATTCGGCAGATTTCCCTTGGTCTGTTTTCTTAAATGCTTCGTATCCCATAATAACTCCTCCTAAATCGGCAATATTTTCGCCTTGGGTATTTTCACCATTAACATGCATACTGTCAAGTACCATATAATTGTTAAATTGCTGAACAATACGCTTTGTTTTTGAAGTGAATTTTTCTCTATCTTCTTTGGTCCACCAATCCGATAAGTTTCCTTTTTCATCATATAAACTTCCTTGGTCATCAAAACCATGTGTAATTTCATGGCCAAATGTTGACCCGCCAATAATTCCATATAATACGGCATCATCTGGCAAACGACCTTCAAATCCAGGAACAATAATGTTACATGCAGGTACAACAATTTCGTTGCTTGTTGGGTCGTAATAAGCATTATATGTTTGAGGGTACATATCCCATTCTGTATGGTCTACAGGTTTTCCATATTTATTAAGTTGAAAATGAAAATCCCAATTTGCAACATTAATTTCGTTTTGTAAATAATTATCTCGCGTGATTTCTAAAGTCGATAAATCCTTCCATTTATCAGGATAACCAACTTTCATTGTGATTTTATTTAACTTACTTAATGCTTTTTGTTTGGTTAAATCACTCATCCAATCTAAAGCTTTAATATGTTCGGCATATACTGTGCGTATATTATTTCCAATTTCTAAAAGTTTTTCTTTTGTTCCTTTTGGTAAATATTCTTCCACATAAATTTGTCCAATTAATTCGCCTAATGCTGAATTTGTTTTTTCTACAATTCTCTTCCAGCGTGGCTTTTGTTCTTTAACACCATCAAGTACGGTAGCATAAAAATGAAAATGTTCATCAGCAATATTTTTATTTATATCGTTTGCATAATTGTTTATTAATGTCCATTTTAAATATGTTTTCCATGATTCAATATCTATTTTTTTTAAGTTGTTTTCTAAAGCCGAAAAATATTCAGGCTGACCAACGACAATACTATCCATATTTTTAAAACCAAAAGTTTCTATAATTTCAGTCCATTTAATAGATGGTGTAAGTTTATTTAATTGAGCAACTGACATTTTGTTGTAATTTTTATATGGGTCGCGTAAATCTTCCATTTTACGGCTAGCTTGCGCCATGGCAGTTTCTAAACGCATGATGTTAGCGCTATTTATAGCCGCTTTTTTTTCATCAAAACCAATTAATTGAAATATATTTTGAATATGTTTTACATATTCAGCACGAATGTTTTTTGTACGTTCATCTATATTGAAGTAATAATCTCTTTCGGGTAAACCTATTCCATTTTGAGAAAGGTATACTATATATTGAGTGCTCTTTTTTTCATCTTTAGTAACATTAAATCCAAACAGGGAAGAAACCGCAAAGGAATTATTTAAGTATGTCACAGTTTTTAATACATCCGAAATATTTTTTATTTCATCGATTTTAGAAAGTGCTCCATTTAGTGGTTTGATGCCTATTTTTTCGATACTTAAAGTATCCATTCCACTAAATAGTAATCACCAATTTTTTGTTTATTACTGCCTTTTTTTGCTTGTTTATCTGCCATAGACGATAAGCAAATTTTGCGAACCGATTCGTTTATAGTGTCTTCTATAGTTCTGAAAATCCCATTACTTTTTTCAGAAGATGGAATTGGATGTTGTTTAAACCAAGTATTGTTCGCAAATAAATAAAAGTTTGATCCTGGCGCTATTGAAGAATCTATGTGAGCTGTAATAGGATCAATAAAAACAGAGGTGTTAGCTGATTTTTTTTCTGAATTTGTACATGCAATAAATGTTGACGCAATTACTAATGACTGTAATATTATTTTTTTCATTTCTATGTTCTATATAAAATTTATAAATTTTCTTAATCAACTTTTTATTTAAAAATTTCAGACAATTTTTCTTCTAACGCATTTCCGCGTAAGTCTTTAGCAAGAATAGTTCCGTTTTTATCAATCAATACATTTGATGGAATGCCCGTAAAATTATATAGTTTTACAACCGGAGAATTCCATCCTTTAAAATCACAAACATGATTTTTCCAAGTCAAATTATCCCGCATTACAGCTTGTTTCCATTTCTCCATATCTTTATCAAGCGATACACTAAAAATATCAAAACCTTTCGTTTTATATTTATTATAAGCCATTACCACGTTAGGGTTTTCTGCTCTGCATGGGCCGCACCAAGAAGCCCAAAAATCTATTAATACAACTTTCCCTTTTAAGGAAGATAACGATAATGGAGTTTCACTAAATGTATTCATAGTAATTTCTGGAGCAACACTACCTATCGCTAATTTATTTTGTGCTTGCATATTTTCATGAAAACTTTTTACATAGTCGGAGGTAGGGTATTTTGCATATAACCCTTTATCTAAATTAATATAGGTTTGAATAAACTCAGCAGCAGGTAATTGTTGAATTGCAGCTAAAGAAGCCAAGGAAGAGTTATTGTTGTCAATAAAACTTTGTAAATATTTATTATGCTCATTTATAAGCTGTGTATAAGGTATTTCAAGCTGCTTGCTCATCGAATCAATACGAACGGTGTCGTTATTTGCTGTGCTAACAAATGCTTGGAATTTTTTTTGTATCTCTTCTCGTTTCTTATAATTTTTATCTGATGCTTGGTTCAAGTCCCAAAACAATTTAGAATCAGCTGAGCCTTCAACCATATAAGTGTGAGCTAAATCCGCAGCATCGCCAGTTAAATTAACTTTTTGATTGCCTTCTAAAATTAATGTCACAAAGTTTTTGTCACTAATTCTTAAGCGATAAAAGCCAATTTCTTTAATTGCAGGAATCATAGAAAACTCCCCTTTTTCATTTAATAAAGCGGTATCTGTTTTTATTAATCCTGAAGGAGTCATTTGTTCTAAATAAATAGTTTCGCCATGTGATTTTTCAAGTTTCCCTTTTAATTGAAAGCCTGAAGATGATTCGGCCTTGTTGCCTGAACAAGACATGAAAAATATAATTGGTAATGCAATAAAGACGTGATTTAATTTCATTTTTAATTTTTTATCGTTTCTGTTAATTTATTTTATCTAATCGGAAAATTATTTTTCAAGCATTTCTTTAACCAATTCAGTCGTCATTTTTGGGTCTGCTTTCCCTTTCGATAGTTTCATCACTTCCCCCATGAATAAACCTAATAAACTTGTTTTCCCATTTTTATATTCAAGTACTTTTTCAGGATATTTTAAAATGGCTTGTTTTACAAATTCATTTAATGCACCACTGTCACTTTCTTGGATCCAATTATTTTCTTCAGCAATTTGTGATGGAGTTTTATCTAACTCTGTCATCATTTTTGGAAATATTTTTTGGATTGCCATCGTGTGGCTAACCTTTCCTGTGTCTATAAAATCAACTAATTCGGCAATTCGAATTGGTGTGATTTTGAAATCGGAAATATGAATTGCATTGTCATTCAAGTACGATTTTATTTGCACTGTTAACCAATTTGCGGCTGATTTTGTATTTTTAGTTTTCGCAATTATAGCTTCAAAATACAAAGCAATTTCTTTTGAATCGGTTAATACACCAGCATCATATGCTGATAACCCTAAAGTTTGATATTTTTTAAATAGTTCATTTGGTAATGGAGGTAATGTGCTTTTCACTTTCGATATGTAGGATTCCGTTACAACAACAGGTTGTAAATCGGGCTCAGGGAAATAGCGGTAATCATTTGCCATTTCTTTACTTCTCAATATATATGTTTCTCCTGTAACGGCATCAAATCCTCTTGTATCCTGACTTATTTCTTCTCCGTTTTCTATTGCTTCAATTTGGCGTTTAGCTTCAAACTCAATTGCTCTTTGTACATTGCGTATTGAGTTCATGTTTTTAACTTCGTTACGTCTGCCAAATTCTTTAGAGCCTTTTAACCTTACAGAAACATTGGCATCACAGCGCAAACTGCCTTCTTCCATATTCCCATCGCAAATATCAAGATATCTAACAAGTTTACGTATTTCCGTTAAATACTTGTAAGCTTCTTCACCGCTCCGCATTTCGGGCTCACTTACAATTTCAACTAATGCAACACCAGCACGATTTAAATCTATTAAGGTGTCAAAAGGGTCGATATCATGAATGCTTTTTCCGGCATCTTCTTCCATGTGGATACGCGTAATGTTAATCTCTTTTTCAGAACCATCATTCTGTTTAATAGTAATAAAACCTCCGGTGCAAATTGGCGTTTTGTCTTGTGTTATTTGGTAGCCTTTTGGCAAATCGGCATAAAAATAATTTTTACGTGCATATTCATTAACTTCTCTTATGTTACACTTGCAAGCCAAACCTAAGCGTACGGCATATTCAATTACTCTTTTATTTGATTTTGGCAACGTACCTGGGTGCCCCAATGTTATTGGGCTAATGTTGGTGTTTGGCAAAACTCCAAATTCTGTAGAATCACTTGCATATGCTTTGCTTTTTGTTGAAAGTTGTGCGTGAACTTCTAAGCCTATTACAGTTTCGTATTTGTCGTAAATACTCATGATTTATTGTTATGATTTTTAATGTGTGAAAGATACGGAAATTTTAATTTCCTTTATTTTTTGATTGCTGAATACTTCAGTTTTAAAATAAAATTAGGTTATAAATTGTAATTTAAAGAAAGAAAAATCTAGTCAATTTTAATTTATTAGTTTTGTTTTTCATTACTCTTTGTAAATTGTAAAATTTTTGAGGTGTTTGTGCAATTTTATTCAATTTACAGAAATTACATTTTACAGAATATTATTTATGGAAAATAATAATTACGAGAACAACCCAAAAAGTATAAAATATCATGTTAAGCGCTATTTTATAAATAATAAAAAAAGAATCGAGAACAAAATAGTTGTCGATCTTCCTGCAGGAAATGGGATTACTTCAAAAATAATTAAGGATTTAGGAGGTATTCCAATTGCTTTTGATTTGTTTCCTGAATACTTTAAAATGGAAGGTATTAATTGTGAACGGGCAAATGTTTTGGATAAAATTCCAATGGTAAACAATTCAGCGGATTTTGTTTTATGTCAGGAAGGCATAGAGCATTTTAGTGACCAATTTAAGGCTTTACAAGAGTTTAACCGGATACTAAAGCTGAATGGAACGTTAATTATTACAACTCCAAACTATTCTAATTTAAGAGCTCGATTGTCTTATTTTTTATCCGAAAGCGAACGCTTTAATTCAATTATGCCTCCTAACGAAATTGATTCTGTTTGGATGAGTAACAATTCCATTACAAGTGAAATTTATTTTGGTCATGTATTTTTAATAGGAGTTCAAAAACTTCGTGTATTAGCTAAATTGGCTGGCTTTAAAATAAAACACATTCAGTTTACACGAGTAAAAACAACTTCACTTTTTTTATTACCATTTGCTTATCCTTTCATTTTTATTTCGAGTTTTATTACCTATTTTAAAAATGTAAATAAAAATAAAGGGTACGACAAAGATTTTCAGAAGCAGGTTTATAAAGAAGTGTTTAAATTAAATATAAATCCTAAAATTTTAGTTGATGGGCATTTGTTTGTTGAATTTGAAAAAGAAAAAAATGCGGAAGAAGTATTGGGTGGGTTAAAAAGTGTTCACAAAGAGTTTGGAACTACATAGATGAATTAAAGTAGCTTAGCTCATTCGCTAAATTCAAAAATGGATTTTTTTTCTGTAATTCTTTACAACGATTAAAATAAGTTATTTTAAATTTTTTAAATCCATCTGTTTCTGTATTAAATGGGTGATGGTCTTTAGCAGCAATAATTTCTTTGACTTTTTCAAAAAGCTCTTTTGTTTTTTCATTAAAAGTAATGTTCGTTAAAGTATTAAAAATATATTCGATAGCTTGATCCGAAGGGTGCACCATGTCACTTTTGTAAAATCGGTAATCTCTCAAAATATCAATTAGCAATTCGTAAGCAGGGAAATAAAATACATTTTTATTTTCCTTAGCTAATGTATTTACAGCATCAATCAGCCGTGCTTTACTCAAATTGTTTTCTACTAAACCATCTCGTATATATCTCACTGGACTAATTGTTAAAATTATTTTAATTTTAGGATTAGCTGCTTTTAATTGTTCAAATAGTAAATTGTAATCACTAATAATTTCGTCTGTATTTAATATTTTTTTTGTGAATTTTTGTTGTGGTATTTTGTGGCAGTTAGCAACCAATTTGTCATTTTTTGTAAGGTAATAAAATGCTGATCCCAATGTTATAAAAATCCAATCAGTGTTTTTTATAAAATTATTTCCAGCGGCAATACTATTATTTATTTTTGTTAAGCAAGTTGTTTTATCAGGGTTAGAGAATCGACTATGGAACTCCCATGAGTTCCAACAATCATTAGCAAAAAATAAATCATCATCTCGTAATTTTTTATTTTCAATTAATCTTCGTAAAACAACGGCAATACTCGCTGGGTTATAGATTACTCCATTCGGATTAATAAACGTATTGATTTTGTATTTTTCCATTTTTTCGCCAATATTTTCAGCAAAACAGGAGCCTATGAAAAATAATTTATCTGAATAATTTATCTTTTCAGGAAAAGGCGAAATTGTAAATTTTAATTGAAAATTCATTACTGCTGACACTTGCAAAAAGGTGAGAAATAAATTTTTGTATGTGGTAATAAATATTGCACCCTTTCCTGTTCAGCATCAGGGATTAAAATGACACGCAAATCCAATAATTCAAGTTTTTTTAGATTTTTTATTTCTTCAGGATATTTGTCGACGTTATTACTCCACATATCAAGGTTTCTAAGGCTCTCCAATTTCCCTATATCTATTGGTAATGTGGTTAATTCATTTTGATTAATATTTAAATAATATAAATGAGTTAATTGCCCAATTTGTGGTGTTAATTCTTCTAATCCGTTTTTTGAAATCGCAAAATATTGTAGGTTTTTTAATTGCTCAATTTCATTTGGAATTTCTTTGATGTTATTTTTGCTTAAATCTAAATATTGTAGATTGGTAAACTTTAAAATTTCGGTTGGGAATGTTTTTAATTTATTTTTTCTCAACTCTAATTTTATAACTTGTTCAGGATGCTTTAAAGCTTCTTCAATACTAGTAAAGGGTGTTAAGGTGTCTAATGTGATAGAATCAAGTAGAGGTGATGTTTGTGCAATTAACTTTGAGGAAAGGGCCAAAAATAGTGCAAAAAAAACACTTAATCCTTTCATAATTCCGAAGGGCATTTTTTTTGTATCCAATTTAATATATAGTTTAATTTTAGGCAATATGTTGTTTTTTTAATATTCTCAATGAAACTTCCTTGTCTTTCAATAACTGAGTTTTTAACTCCTCTAAGTTACTAAACTTTATTTCATGTCTAAGCTGTTCTATAAAATAGATAGTTACATCATCGCCATATATATCTTTATTGAATTCGAAAATATTTACCTCGATACTTCTACCTTTGCCTTCGATAGTAGGGTTTTTACCTATATTTAGCATACCACAATATTGGTTATTATGGTGCTTCACAAAAACAGCATATATGCCATCTGCAGGAATCAATTTATATCTATCCGCAACAACAATGTTCGCTGTTGGGTAACCTATTGTTCTTCCTAGTTTTTTACCATGAATCACTTTGCCTGTTAATGAATATGTGTGTCCAAAATAAGATGTAGCTGTTTCAATATCACCTGTTTGAAGAGCAGTTCGGATTTTTGTAGAGCTTATTTCAATATTATCAATGTCTTTAGCAGGGATTTCTTCAACTTCAAATCCATATAAAGGACCATATTCTTTTAAATGTTGAAACGACCCTTCTCGATTTCTACCAAAATGGTGGTTGTAGCCAATAACCAAACTTTTAGTTTTTATTTGGTTTGCCAGTATATTACGAACAAATTCTACTGATGAAAGTCTAGAGAAATCCTTTGTAAACGGGTGTATGATTAAATGGTCAATTCCATTTTTTTTTAGTAATTCTATTTTTTCCTCTTGCGTACTTAATAACTTTAATTCATTGTCATCGGGAAAAAGAACCATCCGTGGATGAGGGTAAAATGTAAGTAAAACCGTTTCTCCATTTTGTGCCCTAGCAAGATCTTTTATTCTGGAAATAATTTTTTGATGCCCTAGATGAACCCCATCGAAAGTGCCTGTTGTAACAATAGGGTTTTTAACATTTTTAAAATCATCAATGTTTAAATAAACCTTCATCTATATAATTCTATTCATAAAAAGTTTAAGGCAGTTAAATATCAAAAAATACTCTATTTTATATAAACCTGATTTCTAGATTCAAAATTAATTAAAAATTACAAAGAATCATTTTTTTGGAACACTATTTTATATTACTTTTGCACTCGATATAATAAAAAAATAACATTTACATCTATAAAAATGTCGAAACAAACCGGTAAAATCGCACAAATAATTGGACCAGTAGTTGACGTAACTTTTGAAGGCGGATCTACTTTACCAAACATTTTGGATGCTTTGGTTGTTAATAAACCAAATGGACAAAGAATTATTCTTGAAACACAAAAACACATAGGTGAGGACACTGTTAGAACAATAGCAATGGACTCTACTGATGGTTTATATAGAGGGATGCCTGTAACAAGTACAGGTGCTGGTATAACAATGCCTGTAGGCGAGCAAGTGAAAGGTCGCTTATTTAATGTTGTTGGAGAAGCTATCGACGGTATAGGTGAAGTTTCAAACGAAGGGGGGGCATTAATTCATCGTAATCCTCCTAAATATGAAGATCTTTCTACTTCAACAGAAGTATTATTTACGGGCATCAAAGTAATTGACCTTTTAGAGCCTTATGCAAAAGGTGGTAAAATTGGACTATTTGGTGGTGCAGGTGTTGGCAAAACCGTATTAATTATGGAATTAATCAACAATATTGCTAAGGGATACGAAGGTTTGTCAGTATTTGCAGGTGTAGGGGAGCGTACTCGTGAAGGTAATGACTTATTGCGCGAGATGATTGAGTCAAATGTTATTAAATATGGTGATGAGTTTAAACATTCGATGGAAAAAGGTGGTTGGGACTTATCTAAAGTTGATAAAAAAGAATTAGAAAAATCTCAAGCAACTTTGGTATTTGGTCAAATGAACGAACCTCCGGGAGCTCGTGCTCGTGTTGCTTTATCAGGATTAACTATGGCTGAATATTTCCGTGATGGAGATGAAAAATCGGGTGGGCGTGATATCCTTTTCTTTATTGATAATATTTTTCGTTTTACACAAGCTGGTTCTGAAGTGTCTGCTTTATTGGGTCGTATGCCATCAGCTGTAGGTTACCAGCCTACATTAGCAACTGAAATGGGGTTAATGCAAGAGCGAATTACTTCTACAAAACGTGGTTCTATTACATCTGTTCAAGCTGTTTACGTTCCTGCCGATGACTTAACAGATCCGGCACCTGCTACAACATTCGCCCACTTAGATGCTACAACTGTATTGAATCGTAAAATTGCGGAATTAGGTATTTATCCTGCTGTGGATCCATTGGATTCCACATCGCGTATCCTGTCAGCTGCTGTATTAGGAGATTCTCATTACGGAACAGCACAAAAAGTAAAAACAATTTTACAGCGTTATAAAGAGTTACAAGATATCATTGCAATACTTGGTATGGATGAACTTTCAGAAGAAGATAAATTGGTTGTTCATCGTGCAAGACGTGTTCAACGTTTCTTATCTCAACCATTCCATGTTGCTGAGCAATTTACAGGGTTAAAAGGTGTATTTGTTTCTATCGAAGATACTATCAAAGGATTTAATATGATTTTGAATGGTGACGTTGATCAATATCCTGAAGCAGCTTTCAATCTTGTTGGTTCAATTGAAGATGCAATAGAAAAAGGTAAGAAAATTTTGGCTGAAGCTTAATTAGTTTTAAAATAATGAGCTATTTGTTTATAGATCAACAACTCTAAACAAATAGCTCTAAAATCTGAAAAATGTATTTAGAGATAATAACTCCTGAAAAAAAAGTATACAGCGGTAATGTGGAAGCTATAAAACTTCCTGGTGCTGAAGGTTCTTTTGGTATATTAAATAATCATGCTCCAATTATTGCTACTCTGAAAAAAGGTATTGTGAAAATTACTGATTCGAAACAACAAATAGAGAATTTTGATATAAAAGGTGGCGTTGTTGAAGTAGCAAATAATAATGTAATTATTCTTGCTGAAGCATAATAATGGTAATAGTATAAATCCTGCTTCGAAATTTGTAGTAGGATTTTTTAGTTCATCCACCGAACCTATTTTCAAAATTTGGTTAATGAATGTTATATTATAATTAAAATAAAAAGCCCTAAATGTTGGGGCAAACTAAAAAAGTCTTATATTTGCATCCCGATTATTACAAATATATTGGATCACTAGAATAAAAAATTGAAAAAAATCTCAAATTAGTTCTATAAAGCTAATTTAAATAAAAAAAGAAAATGGCAAATCATAAGTCAAGTATAAAAAGAATTCGTTCAAACGATGCTAAAAGATTAAGAAATCGTTACCAAGCAAAAACAATGCGTAACGCAATGAAAGATTTAAGAAATGATGACGTTAAGTCTTCAGCTTCTGTTAAGCTTCCTAAAGTTATTGCAATGGTTGATAAGTTAGCTAAAAAGAGTGTTATTCACAAAAATAAAGCTTCTAACTTAAAATCAAAATTGACTAAAAAAGTTAATGCATTAACTAAATAATATATTTATTATTATTTAATAAAAAAAGGCTTCGCTTAACTGCGAAGCCTTTTTTTATGTTTTTTATCTAT
>CANCPZ010000058.1 GCA_947380175.1 Bacteroidota bacterium
GTTAAGATTATTTATTTATTTTAGCACCCGTTATTACCTAAAAAAATTAAAGGGATATGAAAGTAATTAATAAATTAAGTGTAGGATTAGCTGTAGCCTTATTTTTTTCAGTCAATTTATCAGCTCAGAAAAACTTTTCTAAAGATGCCGATAAAGCATTTGAAAATAAAGAATATTTTAATTCCATAGAACTATACAAAAAGGCTTACACCAAAGCCACAAAAAAAGAGCAAAAAGCTCTTATTATTTATAGAACAGCAGAGTGTTACAAAATGATTGGTGATGCAAAACAAGCTGAAGCTTGGTATGTAAAAGCAATTAAAGCTAATTATTCTGATCCTAAAGCAAAATTATATTTAGCTGATGCAAAAAAGGCTCAAGAAAAATACAGTGAGGCTTTAATCGAATATAATAATTATAAGGCAGCCGTTCCTTCAGATTCTAAAGGCGAAGATGGAATTAAGTCATGTGAGTTAGCTCAAAAATGGAAAGATGCACCTACTCGTTTTAAGGTGGAGAATATGGCTTTAATTAATAGTAAAGATCCAGATTTTGCTCCTTGTTACGCCGATAAAAAATTCAATAAACTATACTTTACTTCAATGCGTCCAGGTGTTATTGGTTCCGCTATAGATCCAACAAATGGTGAAAATTACAGTGATATTTTCGAAACACAAATGGATAAAAATGGTAAATGGACAACTCCAACTGCTTTAGCTGCACCAATCAGTAGTTCTTCAAACGAAGGATTGTGTGCAATAAACAAAAAGGGTGATATGATTTTATTTACGCGCTGTGTTGTTGAAAAAAACAAGCAAACATACAATCAGTTATGGATGGCTGTTAAAAAAGGCAACAATTGGGATGTTCCTGAAAAACTCGAGTTTTGTGTTGATTCATTAAAATTTGCTTCTCCGTGTTTATCTAGCGATGGTAATACCTTATTCTTCTCTTCTAATTTACCTGGTGGACAAGGTGAAAATGATATTTGGATGAGTAACTTTGATAAAAAAGCAAAAAAATGGGGTGCACCTGTAAATTTAGGTGCAGGAATTAATACTTCTGGTAATGACATTTATCCTTTTATTCATGATGATGGATCTTTATATTTTTCATCAAATGGACATTTAGGAATGGGAGGCTTAGATATTTTTAGAGCAGAAAAAAAAGGGGAAAACCAATGGGCTAATGTTACCAATTTAAAATATCCAATCAATTCTGCTGGTGATGATTTTGGTATCATCTTCGAAGGCAAAAAGGATAAAGGCTATTTATCTTCTAATCGTGAAGGATCTAAAGGTGCAGATGATATTTGGTCGTTTGTTTTGCCACCATTATTGTTTGCTATTGAAGGTACAGTTACTGATTGTGAATTTAAGGAACCAATCCCAGGTGTTGTAATAAAATTGGTTGGTTCTGATGGTTCATCTGTTGAAACAAAAACGGATGCAACTGGGTCATATAAATTTGCGGAAAATGGTACCTCTAGATATATAAATCCAAATACTACGTATGTTATTACAACTTCAGTAGGAAATGAAATTGTTACCACTCAAGCTCCTAGAGGTTTCTTAAATAGCTCTGAAAAATCTAAGGAAACAACTGTAGGAGTTGATGAAGCTAAAATATTCAAAGGCCATGATTTTTGTTTAATTCCGATTGCGAAAAAAGAAAATCGTTTTCCTGATGTGCTTTACGATTTAGGTAAAGCTGATTTACGACCTGAATCAAAAGATTCTCTCGATTTCTTATTCCAAACATTAACTGATAATCCTTCATTTGTTATAGAGTTAAGTTCACATACCGATTATAGAGGTAGTGATAAAGATAACCAGAAATTATCTGAGGCTCGTGCAAAATCTTGTGTTGATTACTTAGTTACAAAAGGAATTAATCCTTTACGTATGAAAGCAGTTGGTTATGGTGAGAAACAACCGTTAGAAGTTTATGATGCAACAGGTGTATTGTTGTATGCATTAAGTGAAAAATATATTAATAAGACTACAAAAGGTCAGACTAAAGAAGAGTTTGAAGCATTGATGCAAAAAAACAGACGTACTGTGTTTAAAGTATTAAGCAGAGATTTCGTTGATACAAATGCTCCAAAAGAAACTCCAGCAACTGCTCCTGTAAAAGAGGGTGATGATAAAGGGGAGTAATTGAAAAAATATTGATACAAATAAAAACATCCCGACATTTAACGGGATGTTTTTATTTTTGCACCCTTACAGAATAGGTTTCTGTAAAAAAATAAAGTTATTCTGGAAATTTAATATAATTGTCTTAAAATTATGATCGCAGATAATAGATATAATCAACGTGGTGTTTCGGCTTCCAAAGAAGATGTTCATAACGCGATTTCAAAAATTGATAAAGGTTTATTCCCAAAAGCTTTTTGCAAAATTGTTCCGGATTATTTAAGTGGAGATGCTGATTACTGCATAGTTATGCATGCAGATGGTGCTGGAACAAAATCTTCTTTAGCTTATACTTATTGGAAAGAAACAGGAGATTTGTCAGTATGGAAGGGTATAGCGCAGGATGCAATAATTATGAATACAGATGATCTTCTCTGTGTAGGAGCAATAGATAATATTTTACTTTCTTCTACAATAGGTAGGAATAAAAATCTTATCCCTTCTCAAGTTCTTTCAGAATTAATTAATGGAACAGAGCAGGTGTTAGAACAATTACGAAATTATGGAATAGGAATATTTTCTACGGGTGGAGAAACTGCTGATGTAGGAGATCTTGTTCGTACAATCATTGTTGATTCAACAGTTGTTTGTAGGATGAAACGATCGGATGTTATTGATAATAGTAATATTCAAGCAGGTGATTTAATTGTAGGATTAGCTTCATTCGGTCAAGCAACATATGAAACGGAATACAACGGAGGTATGGGGAGTAATGGTTTAACTTCTGCTAGGCATGATGTGTTTGAAAAAGCACTTTCAAAAAAATATCCGGAAAGTTTTGATTCAGCTGTTCCTGAAGAACTTGTTTATTCAGGTAAAATAAAATTAACAGATCAAATTAATGTTGGAGGACAGGATGTATCAGCAGGTAAATTGGTTCTTTCACCAACACGCACCTATGCCCCGATAATAAAAAAAATTCTTGATAGTTATCGCTCACAAATACATGGCATGGTTCATTGTAGTGGGGGAGCCCAAACTAAAGTGTTGCATTTTGTCGACAATGTTCATGTTGTGAAAGATAATTTATTTCCAACACCCCCATTGTTTAGATTAATTCAAGAGCAAAGTGGAACAAGTTGGGAAGAAATGTATAAAGTTTTTAATATGGGACACCGGATGGAATTATATATTCCCGAATCAATTGCTCTTGAAATTATAGCAATTTCGAAATCATTTAATGTTGATGCTCAAATTGTAGGTAGGGTTGAGGCAAGTGATAAAAAACGATTGACATTGAAATCAGAATATGGAATTTTTACATATTAGTGAAATGTTAAAATTTTGTAAAACGGTGCACTCTCTTAAATAACAATGTACTTTCGTTTTTAATATAAACTAACTTTAAAAATATTATGAAAAAAATTATCACACTTGCTACTTTTGCATTATTTGCAATGAGTTCATTAGTAGTTGCTCAAGAAGCAGCTAAACCAGCTAAAAAAGAAGAAGCCAAAAAAGAAGCTCCTGCAAAAAAAGAAGTTGCAAAAGAGGAAACTAAAAATGAGGCTGGAGTACCTTTGCGCGTTAAGAAATCTCCTGAAAAAAAATCGGAAGAGAGAAAAGAGGAACCTAAAAAATAATTTTCTTTATTTTGTTTATTTTAAAAGCCCTAAAAAGGGCTTTTAAAGTTTTATATCAACACATACTCCAATTGGCTAACACCATTTTTTTTATACCTTTGCGGAATGTTATTACCCTAAAAATCCATTAATTAAGATATATAATCGTGTTAGATAAATTAGCTGCCATAAAAAGACGTTGGGAAGAGGTTGAACAAAAATTGTCAGATCCAAAAGTAATTGGTGACATGAAGGAGTTCAAAAAATTCAATAAAGAGTATAAAGAACTTACAGATGTGGTAAATGTTTACCATGAATATAAAAATGTTGTTGAAAATATAGACTTCAACAAAAGTGTTTTGTCAAATGAAAAAGATGATGAAATGCGTGAAATGGCTAAGATGGATTTGGAAGAACTTGTTCCTAAAAAAGAGCAAATGGAAAACAATATTCGTCAGATGCTTGTGCCAAAAGACCCTGAAGATGCTCGGAGTGCCACAATGGAAATACGCGCAGGTACTGGAGGTGATGAAGCGAGTATTTTTGCTGGTGATCTTTTTAGGATGTACTCACGTTATTTTGACGAGAAGGGATTGAAATATGAATTAGTAGATTCTAATGAAGGAACAGCAGGAGGATTTAAAGAAGTAATTCTGAAAATTACTTCGGATAATGCCTATGGAATGCTAAAATTTGAAGCTGGTGTTCATCGTGTACAACGGGTTCCTCTAACTGAAACGATGGGGCGTGTGCACACCTCAGCAGCTACGGTTTTAGTTATGCCCGAAGCTGATGAAGTAGATGTTGTTTTGAATCCAGGTGATATTGAAATGCATACATCTCGCTCTGGCGGTGCAGGTGGACAAAATGTAAATAAGGTAGAAACAAAAGTTCAACTTACTCATAAACCTACAGGGATTGTAGTTGTTTGTCAGCAAGATCGCTCGCAGCTTGGAAATCGCGAAATTGCAATGCAAATGTTGCGTACTAAAATATATGACATTGAAATGCAAAAACATTTAGACGCAATTTCAAAACGTAGAAAAACGATTGTTGCTACTGGAGATCGTTCCGAAAAAATTAGAACGTATAATTACCCTCAAAATAGAATTACAGATCATCGAATAAATATGACACTTTATAATCTTACGGATTTTATGGATGGGAAAATTCAAAATATGATTGATGCTCTTCAATTGGCTGAAAACGCCGAACGATTGAAAGAAGGCGGAGTTGGAGTTTAATTTAAAAGTTTCAATATATTACAACTAACTAATGAATATAAAACTGAAATTTAATTTGTAAATAGAATTTATACTTATAAAGATTAGGTAATCATCGCTAACGAAATGACACGAAAGGAATTATTCGAAAATATAAAAAAGAAAAAATCATTTTTATGTATTGGTTTAGATACGGATATTTCTAAAATTCCTGCACATTTATTAAATACGGAAGATCCTGTTTTTGAATTTAATAAACAAATTATTGACGCCACTAAAGATCTCTGTGTTTCTTATAAGCCGAATATGGCATTTTATGAAACTAATGGTGCAAAAGGTTGGCTAACTCTTGAAAAAACAATTAATTATATAAATCAAACATGTGTCGATATTTTTACTATTGCCGATGCAAAACGTGGCGATATTGGAAATACATCTAAAATGTATGCAATGGCATTTTTAGAAAAACTCAATTTTGATTCCATTACAGTTGCACCATATATGGGTGAAGACAGCGTTACTCCATTTCTTGAATATAAAAATAAATGGGTCATACTTTTAGCACTTACATCAAATGAAGGTGCGTTCGATTTTCAGACAAATAATAATTTATATCAGCAAGTTTTGGAAACATCTAAAAAATGGTCGACTCCAGATAATATGATGTATGTTGTTGGCGCCACAAAAGCTGAAATGTTAAGCGATATTCGTAAAATTGTTCCTGATAGTTTTTTGTTAGTTCCAGGTGTGGGAGCTCAAGGAGGTTCTTTACAAGAGGTTGCTAAATTCGGAATGAATAAGTTTTGTGGCTTGTTAGTTAATTCTTCACGTGGAATTATTTATGCAAGTAATGGTGAAGATTTTGCTGAAAAAGCAAGAGAAGAAGCATTGATACTTCAAAAAGAAATGGAAGAACTTTTAAATTTATTCCTTCCTAAAAAATAGAATTCAATTTTTATATCTCATTTTTGTTGTAATTGTTGTTATGAATTTATCCAATGATTAAAAAAATTGCAACAATCTCTTTTCAACTTTTATTATTAACGATTATGGTTTTGTGCCTGTTTTGGTATCAAATTGTAATATACGGAATTTCTCAAGGGAAGGGGCAATTGACAATTATTTGGAATTCTCAACCAATTGAAAAATTATTAGAAGAAACATCTTTTCCCGACTCATTAAAACAAAAATTACGACTCATTATCGAAATAAAAAAATACGCATTTGATAGTTTAGGTATCAATCCAAGCAGTAATTATTCTTCGGTTTACAACCAGTATAATAACCCAATTTTACTGACTGTTTCAGCATGTGCACCCTATTCTTTTAAGGCTAAAGAATGGACGTTTCCATTTTTAGGCAGCGTTCCGTATAAAGGTTTTTTTAATAAAATGGAAGCAAAAAAAGAAGTTCGGTTATTAAAACAACAAGGTTACGATGTTGATGTATACAGTCCTTCCGGTTGGTCGACATTGGGTTGGTTTAATGATCCAATTCAAACAAGCATGCTTTATAAAAGTGAAGGACAGCTCGCAAACCTTATTATTCATGAGCTTACACATGGAACGTTGTACGTTAAAAATAATGTAACCTTTAATGAAAATTTAGCAAATTTTATTGGTGATAAAGGTGCCGAACAATTTCTGATAAAACGGTTTGGTAAGGAGTCGAAAAAATACTTGAATTATTTGCAGGATAAAACGGATAATAAAATATATACCAATTATATTTTGAATGAAACGGATTCTTTGAAGTTATTGTATTCGTCTTTTAAACCAACGGATTCGGAAGGCTTTAAAAAATTGAAAAAACAAAATGTAATTACAAAAATTGTCTTGGGAGTAACTAAATTACCGCTTTATAAACGTAAAAATTATTTTAAATATACCTTACAGTCTTTTGCCGAAGGCAATGCTTTTTTTATGGCATTTAACAGATACGATTCGCAATACGATTATTTTGATAACGAGTTTAAATTGCAGTATAATTCGGATTTGAAAAAATATTTAAATGCGATGAAGAAAAAATATTCGACCTTGTAATTTCGTTTGTTTATTGGCAGATTTTTTTCTGTTTAAATTTAACTTGTTAAGTAATTTGCTCACTTTTCTTTTGTTTAAATCCCCTATAAAAGTTAAATTTGTCTGTATCTAAATTAAATAAAAACGTGATGAATACATTTGTTACAGAGCCTTATAAGTCGAAAAATAAAATACGAATAGTTACTGCAGCATCTTTATTTGATGGCCATGATGCAGCGATAAACATTATGCGCAGAATAATACAAGCGAGTGGTGTTGAAGTTATTCATTTAGGACATGATAGAAGTGTTCAGGAGATTGTTGATTGCGCTATTCAAGAGGACGCAAATGCCATTGCGCTTACATCTTATCAAGGTGGTCATAACGAATTTTTTAAATATATGTACGATCTGTTAAAAGAAAGAGGTTGTGGACATATTAAAATATTTGGCGGTGGTGGAGGTACAATACTTCCAACGGAAATAGAAGCATTGCAAGCGTATGGTATAACACGTATATATGCTCCCGATGATGGTCGTGCTATGGGTTTGCAGGGAATGATAAATGATATGCTCGAAAAATGTGATTTTCCGACAGGTGCAAATTTGAATGATGAAGTAAAGCACTTTAAAGAAAAAGATGTAAAATCAATTGCTCGTTTAATTTCTGCTGCTGAAAATTTTCCGGAGGAGTTTTTCAAATTTAGTAATGAAATTGCAAAAATAGCAAAATCAAAAGTGGTACCTGTACTCGGCATTACAGGTACTGGTGGTGCAGGTAAATCAAGTCTTGTAGATGAATTAGTTCGTCGATTTTTAATTGATTTTAAAGATAAAACAATTGCTATAATTTCGGTTGATCCATCGAAACGTAAAACGGGTGGTGCTTTATTAGGCGATAGGATTCGAATGAATTCAATACATAATAGCAGAGTATATATGCGTTCTTTGGCAACACGCCAAAGTAATTTAGCATTATCAAAATATGTAAAAGAAGCTGTGGAGATTGTGAAGGCAGCAAATTATGATATTGTAATTTTAGAAACATCGGGTATTGGGCAAAGTGATACTGAAATTACAGAGCATTGTGATATGAGTTTATATGTAATGACGCCTGAATATGGTGCCGCTACTCAGCTTGAAAAGATTGATATGCTAGATTTTGCAGATGTGATTGCATTGAATAAATTTGATAAGCGTGGCGCATTGGATGCAATTCGTGATGTAAAAAAACAATACAAACGCAATCATCAATTGTGGGATACGGATGATGATGTTATTCCTGTTTATGGTACAATCGCATCTCAGTTCAATGATCCAGGTATGAATAAATTATACAAAGCCGTTGTAAATAAACTTGCTGAAAAAACGGGTGCCGATTTAAAATCGGATTTTGAAGATACGGATGAAATGAGCGAGAAAATCTATATTATTCCGCCAAGCCGCACACGTTATTTGTCCGAAATAGCTGAGAATAATAGAGGTTATGATAAATGGGTTGATGAACAAAAAGAAGTAGCTCAAAAATTATTTGGAATTAGAAAAACAATTAATAGTGTTAAGCAAACGGTTAATGGAGCTTCAATAAATGAAACTGATTTAGTTAATTCATTAGAAAAATTATATAAAGAAATAGAATTGAATTTTGATGGTAAGAACAAAAAAATTCTTGAAAATTGGGAAGAAAAAATTCAACAGTATAAAAATGAGTATTTTATTTTTAAAGTACGCGATAAGGAACTAAAAATAAAAACACATTACGAGTCTTTATCACATTCACAAATTCCAAAAATAGCTACACCTCGTTACGAAGCTTGGGGAGATATTTTAAAATGGAATTTACAGGAAAATGTTCCTGGCGAATTTCCTTATACTGCTGGTGTTTTCCCATTTAAAAGGGAAGGAGAAGATCCGACACGTATGTTTGCAGGTGAGGGAGGTCCAGAAAGAACCAACAGACGTTTCCATTATGTAAGTTTAGGAATGCCTGCCCATCGCTTAAGTACGGCATTTGATAGTGTAACTTTGTATGGGCAAGACCCTGCAATACGTCCTGATATATATGGAAAGATTGGTAATTCGGGTGTTTCTATTTGTTGCTTGGACGATGCTAAAAAATTATACAGTGGTTTTAATTTAGCAGATGCAAAAACATCTGTATCAATGACTATAAATGGACCAGCAGCAATCCTTACCGGGTTTTTTATGAATGCAGCCATTGATCAGCAGTGTGAAATTTATATTAAGAAAAGTGGTTTAGAGAATGAAGTAGAAGCTAAAATTCAAACAATTTTTAAATCTCGAAAAGTAAATCGTCCGAGATACCAAGGCGAATTACCAGAAGGGAACGATGGTTTAGGTTTAATGTTATTAGGTGTTACAGGCGACCAAGTATTACCTAAAGAGATATACGAAAAAATAAAAATTGAAACGATTGCTGCTGTTCGAGGTACGGTACAAGCGGATATTTTGAAAGAAGATCAGGCACAAAATACGTGCATATTTTCTACCGAATTTGCATTGCGTTTGATGGGTGATATGCAGGATTATTTTATTCAAAAAAATATTCGCAATTTTTATTCTGTTTCTATTTCTGGTTATCACATTGCCGAAGCAGGTGCTAATCCTATAACTCAGCTTGCATTAACTTTATCAAACGGTTTTACTTATGTGGAATATTATGTAAGTAGAGGGATGGATATCAATAAATTTGCTCCTAACTTATCATTCTTCTTTAGCAATGGTATAGATCCCGAATATGCAGTGATTGGTCGTGTAGCTCGCAGAATATGGGCAAAGGCAATGAAGTTAAAATACAATGCAAATGAGCGTTCTCAAATGTTGAAGTATCACATCCAAACATCTGGTCGTTCGTTACATGCTCAAGAGATAGATTTTAATGACATCCGTACAACTTTACAGGCTTTGTATGCTATCTATGATAATTGCAATTCGTTGCATACAAATGCTTATGACGAAGCAATAACAACTCCTACAGAAGAATCCGTTCGTAGGGCAATGGCAATTCAATTAATCATTAATCGTGAGTTAGGTTTAGCAAAAAACGAAAATCCAATTCAAGGATCCTTTATTATTGAAGAATTAACCGACCTTGTTGAAGAAGCCGTATTGTTAGAGTTTGAAAGAATTACCGAACGTGGAGGTGTATTGGGTGCAATGGAAACAATGTATCAACGTGGAAAAATTCAAGAAGAAAGTTTGTATTACGAAACCTTAAAACACACTGGTGAATATCCTATAATTGGCGTGAATACATTCTTATCTTCAAAAGGTTCACCAACAATTGTTCCGAAAGAAGTAATTCGAGCAACAGAAGAAGAGAAAGGGTATCAAATAGCAATGCTTGAAGAATTACAAAAAGGGAACGCTGATAAGGCTCCTGAGTTATTGCGTAATTTGCAAAAATTGGCGATTCAAAACAAAAATATTTTTGAAGGATTGATGGAAGTTTCTAAGTATTGTTCTCTCGGTCAGATTACCAATTCGCTCTTTGAGGTTGGTGGGCAGTATAGACGTAATATGTAATTAAGTTAACTTCCTAAACCATTACTATCTTATTGTGTAAAAGATGTTTGATGATTTGAAACAAAAAATGGAAATTAATTTCGGAAATACATTTAACATATGAGTGATTTAGCCTGGCTATCGCGAACAGAATTATTGATAGGAAAAGAAAAATTACAGAAGCTCCAAAATGCTCATGTGCTTGTTGTTGGAATGGGTGGTGTTGGTTCATTTGCAGCTGAATTTATATGCAGGAGTGGTATTGGTACTATGACAATTGTTGATGGAGATGTGGTTGATCCAAGTAATAGAAATAGGCAATTGCCAGCACTTTCAACAACACATGGTTTATCCAAAGCAGATGTAATGGCAGAAAGATTGTTAGCCATAAATCCATATTTGAAATTACATGTTATTAAGGAATTCATTAATCCTGATAGGGCTGAGCAAATATTATCTCAGTCTTTTGATTATGTTGTAGATGCAATAGATAGTATTACTCCAAAAATAACTTTTATTAAAGCTGCGTTCGAAAAAAAAGTGCGCATTGTAAGTTCGATGGGTGCCGGAGCAAAATTAGATCCAACTCAATTAAAAGTAGTAGATATTTCGGAAACGTATAACTGTCCTTTTGCACAATACGTTCGCAAGCGCTTGCGAGAATTGGGAATTCAAAAGGGAATAAAAGTCGTTTTTTCTGCCGAAGAACCAATACGCGAATCATTAATGTTAACAGATGGTAGGAATTTTAAAAAATCTGCTTATGGTACCATTTCATACCTGCCTGCAACATTCGGAAGTGTTTGTGCTTCTGTAGTGATAAGAGATTTGATAGAAAGTTAAATAATTCATATTTATTTAAATAATTCTCTTCAATAATCTTAACCGATGGGAATAATCTTTTTTCTCATTATTGAAAATCCCCTGATGATCAAAACCATCAATACGGACTTTGCCCGAAGCGTGAATAATTTTATTGTGTTCTAAAACAATGCCAACATGGGTAATGCGACCTTCTTCATTATCAAAAAATGCCAAATCGCCTATTTCTGCTTCTTCCACAAAGCTTAATGTTTCACCTTGATCAGCTTGTTGGTAAGCATCTCTTTGTAATTTCACTCCACTAAGTTTATAAACCATTTGTGTAAATCCTGAACAATCAATTCCAAAAGGCGATTTACCACCCCATAAATAGGGTGCATTCAAATACATAAGTGCTATTTCTGTTATTCCTAATTTTGTAAAAGGTAAAACACCTGTTATGTAAGCACCATCGTAATCATAACTTTGGTTTTCGATAATACATTCACCATTATCAAAACAAGGTAGCGTGCTACCAATAACAATAGGAAAAGGGGTTGCTGTTTTTTTATCTGTAATGATTTGGATTAATTCATTACTCAAATAAGTTTCGGTAGAATTTAAAATATCAAATGTGTGTTGTTCGATTGGTGAAAATTGTTTTTTGTCTATCCAACATTCATAATTATCATACCCAATTTTTATTTGACACCAATTTCCTTGTGTTTCTAGTATTTGAAAATGTTCTCCAAACAAAAGTTGAGTAGTCATTTCACTTTTGTCAGACGGTTCCTTTCTACAAGGCACAATATTTAAATTACAAATTCCGTACATTTCTTCTAATTAAAACAGGTATCCATTATAAGGATAAATCCTGATAATGGATACCTGTTATGTTGCACTTTTTATAAAGACTCAACAACCACAGCACTTGCTCCACCACCACCGTTGCAAATTCCAGCAGCACCATATTTTGCATTGTTTTGTTTTAATACATGTATTAATGTTACAATTATTCTTGCGCCAGAGCAACCTAATGGATGACCTAAAGAAACAGCACCACCATTCACATTGACTTTGTTCGCATCTAATTTCATTTTTTGAATGTTTATAATTCCAACTGTTGAAAATGCTTCGTTTAATTCAAAATAATTGATATCATCGACTGTTAATCCTGCTTTTGAAATAGCTAATGGAACAGCTAAAGAGGGTGCTGTTGTAAACCATTCAGGTGCGTGAGCCGCATCAGCATATCCGCGTAAAATAGCAATTGGTTTTAAACCTAATTTCTCTGCTTTTTCTTTACTCATTAAAACCAATGCTGCTGCTCCATCATTCATTGTTGATGAATTTGCTGCAGTTGCTGTTCCATCTTTTGAAAACGCACCTTTTAATTCTGGGATTTTATCGAAACGAACATTTTTATATTCCTCATCTTCTTTAAAAATAATTGGATCTCCTTTACGTTGAGGGATTTCAACAGGCACAATTTCATCATTAAATTTACCTGCAGCCCACGCTTTTTGCGAACGCGTGTAAGATTCAATTGCAAAAGCATCTTGTTCCTCTCGTGAAATGTTATTTTCTTTTGAGCATAAGTCAGCAGCAGTTCCCATAGGATAATTGTGGTACACGTCAGTTAAACCATCTTTAGCTAAACCATCAATCATTGTAACATTTCCATATTTATTTCCCCAGCGCATATTCTCAGAATAAAAAGGAACCTGACTCATGTTTTCCATTCCTCCTGCTACCACAACATCTGCATCACCACAAATAATACTTTGCGCGCCTAGCATAACGGCTTTCATTCCTGATGCACAAACTTTATTTACAGTTGTACAAACAACGGTGTTAGGTATGCCAGCAAAAATAGCCGCTTGGCGAGCAGGAGCTTGTCCTAAATTTGCCTGCATCACGCTTCCCATAAAAACTTCCTGAACTTCGTTAGCATTCACTTTTGCTTTTTCTAAAGCTCCTTTAATTGCTATTGCGCCTAATTTTGTTGCAGGTACACTTGCTAATGAGCCACCAAAGCTCCCTAGTGGTGTTCTAACTGCAGATATAATGTAAACTTCTTTCATTGTTTTTATTTATTTATTAGAATTAATTAAGCTCAAATTTAATATTTTTCGATTGACTTTTCGATGTTTTTTAATGATTTTTATCACCGAAAAGAACTATATTTTACTTAGCTTTTTGTTTTAAGCTATATTTTTATTGAGCTATTAAGTTGCTTTAAATTGAACATAATATTTAAAATGTGTTTTTATTTTGTTGTGCATAAACTTGTGCACAAAGATGTGTTTATTGTATTTGTGTTGCTTTCAATTAATGGTTATTTTCGTAGTATTAAATATAAATATGAAAAAAATAATTTCAATAATACACCATAGCCACCCTAAAATATATAAAAGCATACTTTTTATTATTGCAATTGCTGCCATTGTATATATTTTTCCTAAACAAGGAAAATTTAAATATGAATTCCATAATTTAAAGGGCAAGCCTTGGTATCACGAAGATTTAGTTGCACCTTTTGATTTTGCAATTAAAAAAACAAAGGACGAGTTAGCAAAAGAAAAAGCCGAAATAGTAAAAGAATTTAATCCTTATTTTAAAAAGGATTCTACGGTTTCAAAAAAAATAAAAGCGGCCTATTTAATAGAATTCGAAAAAAAGTGGAAAGAAAAAAAAGGAAATCCTAAGAACGCATTTAGAATAACAACTCTTGCATTTGGAAATACACTAATTGATTCAATCTATTTAAGAGGGATTATTGAAACAGCTGATATAATTGAGAATAAACCTTCCGACTTTACAGTTAACCTTCTGTTTGATAATATTGCTGAAGAGCATGATTTGATTGATTTTTTTACAATACAATCTGCTGATAATTATATTCAAAGTTTTCAGTATGGTAAAATTGATAACATAGATTATAAATTTATATTGCCAATACTTGCTAATAATATTGAGCATTCTGTTTTTTATGATAAGATTACTTCAGATAAGGTTTTGAAGCAATCTATAGATAATATTTCGAAATCGCGGGATATAATTTTGAAAGATCAAAGTATTGTTTCTAAAGGTGAAATAATTGATGCCAAAAAATTTCAGATTCTCGAATCTTTAAAATTAGAATACGAAGAACAGGCAGGAGGAACGGGTAATTATTTATTTGTTTT
>CANCPZ010000059.1 GCA_947380175.1 Bacteroidota bacterium
AATCTCCGATGTTCCTTCGCCAATAGTACATAATTTACTATCACGGTAAAATTTTTCGGCAGGAAAATCTTTTGTATAGCCGTAACCTCCAAATATTTGAACAGCTTCATTACTTGCTCTAACAGCTACTTCTGAAGCATAATACTTTGCGAAAGCTCCTTCTTTAGTCATTTTTAAACCCTTATTTTTTCTGTCAGCAGCAAGTTGTGTTAATAATTCAGCAGCTTCTATTTCAGTTGCCATATCGGCTAATTTAAAAGCAATGGATTGAAACTGAGAAATTGGTTTTCCAAATTGTTCACGTTCTTTCGAATATTTTAAAGCACACTCATAAGCCCCTTTTGCAATACCAACTGATAATGCAGCAATCGAAATACGCCCGCCATCCAACACTTTCATAGCTTGTACAAACCCTTCACCTTCGTTACCTAACATTTGGTTTTTATGAACTCTGCAATCATTAAAAATTAATTCGGCTGTTTCGGAAGCACGCATTCCTAATTTATTTTCTTTTTTACCAGAATTAAAACCAGGAGTCCCTTTTTCGATGATGAAAGCCGACATGCCTTTTGAGTCGCCTTTTGCACCTGTACGAACCATTATAACAGCCACGTTTCCTGTTATCGCGTGTGTGATAAAGTTTTTAGATCCATTGATTATATAATAATCGCCATCTTTTTTTGCAGTTGTGTTCATTCCCCCTGAATCAGAACCTGTCCCTGTTTCAGTTAAACCCCAAGCACCAATCCATTCTGCTGTCGCTAATTTTGGAAGATATTTTTTCTTTTGTACTTCATTACCAAATGCCAAAATATGACCTGTACAAAGTGAATTATGAGCAGCCATAGATAAGCCAATAGATCCGCAAATTTTGCTTAACTCAACAATAGCTGTTACATATTCGGTATATGAAAATCCAGAACCACCGTATTCTTCTGGTACCAAAACGCCCATTAATCCAAGTTCTCCAAGTTTTTTAAAAACTTCAACGGGGAATTCTTGACTTTCGTCCCATTCCATCATTTTAGGACGTATATGGTCATTACCAAATTTTTTAATCATGTCAGCAATCAATAGCTGATTTTCATTTATGCTAAAATCCATTTTATGTTTTTTTTAGAGCAACAAAAATATAATTTTTATTGGAATGTTTTTTTCTTATTTGTTAAGAAATCTTAAAATTTGTTTATTACACTTGTTTTATTGATTATTGACTTAATCTTTCTTATCCTATTTAAAATTAGAATTCAAAAATCAATCTTAGAAATATTGACTTCTTGTCAATTGCGTTGATTTTCGATTATCCTTGACCTTTTATTTATTTGCAATTTAATTGTACTGTATAAATATTTCGAAAATAAAATTGTCAACCATTTTTAAAATTTACAATCTCATATTTTTTAATTTATCAATTCGCAATTAAATAGGGTGCAATTTTGTTGTAGGTTCCGTCATTTACTAAATCTGTTTTTTTGATATCCTCTATTGTTTTGTATTTGCCATGCTTAGAGCGATAATTTACAATTGCATTTACAATATTCCAGTTCAGGTATGGGTGTTTTAATTCGGTGGTAGTACAGCTATTAATATTTATTTTTTTAACTAACGAAACATCAATACTTATAAATCTTTGAACTGTTTGGTATTTAATACTATCAAATTTCCAGAGCTCCATTAATTGTTCTTTAGCAATAAATCCACCAATTTGATTACGGTATTTAATTATTGCTTTTGCATAAAATGGTCCAATGCCTTTTACTTTTGTAAGCATTGTTGAGTCAGCCGAATTAAGTTCAATGCTGATTGGTAATGATTTAGCAGCGAGCTCTGATTTTAGAACTTGTAAGGCTTTGTTGTTTTCGGTGTATTTCGAAAATTTGGTTTGTATCGGGGTAATTTGAATGAAGGGTTCTAATAAATTGTAAGTTGCTTCTTTGATGCAATACATTTTTTTTACATCTTCTTTTGTTTTAAATTTCCCACCTTTCGATTCGTAATTTTTAATCGTTTTTATTTGTCTCTCGGATAAACCTAATCGTTTCCAATCGTTATCAGGCAAATGGTTTGGGTCAAATTTAAAATATTGGGGTTTAGGATTTGTTACATTTATAGATGTTACATACTGCTTAAATTTATTTTCTTTTTCTTCCTTTAATGAGTCGCTAATTTCTTTTGCAGAGGTATTAAAATGTTCAATTTCTTTTTCAAATTTAGTGAAATCAGTGATTTCGGTTTTGTTAAATAAAAACGAAATATTTAAGTAAACAGTCAGTAAGGTAATAATAGCAAGCAATACAAATACTCCATTTCGTTCCCGTTTATTAAACGTAAGATAATCACGAATGAAATTTTTCATAAATATTTTTTAATTGGTATCTTTCTTTTGCGTTAAATAATAAACAGGAATTCCTAAAAATACAATCAATAAGCCTAAGCCTGTATTTATAGTATCATAAATTAATAAATCAACACAAATAGCAGTTGTAATTAAAATGTAAAGTGCTGGGATTACAGGATAACCAAATGCCTTGTAAGGTCGTTCTGTATTGGGCTCTTTTTTACGAAGAATAAAAATACCAGCTATTGTTAAAATATAAAAGATTAGTGAAGCAAATGTTGCATAAGTTAATAAATCGCCATACTTGCCAGATAAACACAGTGCGCAGGCCCAAATGCATTGTAACCAAAGAGCTTTTGAAGGTACTTGTTTTTTATTTAATGATGCCGCTTTTTTAAAAAATAAACCATCTTTTGACATTGCAAAAAATAAGCGTGCTCCAGAAAGTATTAATCCATTGTTACAGCCAAAGGTGGAAACCATAATTAAAACAGCCATTATATACACTGCTGGGTCACCAAAAATCATCGATGCAGCAGCAGCTCCAACTCTGTCGTTATTTGGGAACATAATACCTTGTGCTATTGTACTTGTTCCTGTTGGACTACCATGCATCGGCAACAGAGCTAAGTACGCTATATTTGCTAAAATGTAAATGATAGTTACTGTAAATGTTCCCAAAAATAAACTACGAGGAATATTTTTTTTAGGGTCTTTAATTTCTGCAGCGATAAATGTTACATTGTTCCATGCGTCGCTCGAAAATAATGAGTTGATAATTGTTGCTCCCATTGCTCCAAGCAAAGCCGATCCTGCTAAAGGAACAATGCTAATACTTCCATCAGCTAAAATAGTTGTAGAACTTGCATTCCACATGTTTTTAAAATTCTCAACAATTACATCGCCTCTAAAACCTATTGCTAATCCCAATATTATCAGTGCAAACAAGGCAAATAGTTTTGCTGACGTGAAAATTAATTGAATACTTTTTCCATTTTTTACACCTCTACTATTTATGAATGTAAGTAGCACAATACTTGTCATTCCAACCAATTGAGCGTATGTAATTTTAAAAGATACTCCTATTGCAAATAAGCTATTATTTAATTTAGGAAAAAAAACGGATGTGTATTTTGCAAATGCAACCGCAACTGCAGCAATAACGCCTGTTTGAATAACTGTAAAAACTGTCCAGCCATAGAGGAAAGAAATCATTCTACCGTAAGCCCGTTGTATATACACATATTGTCCACCCGCATTTGGCATCATACCTGCGAGTTCGCCATAGCTCAAGGCTGCAAAAACTGTAATTAAACCTGTTAGAAGCCATAATACAAGCAACCATCCAGCCGAACCAACATCGCGCGACATTTGAGCGGTAACAATAAAAATTCCGGAGCCAATCATCGAACCAGCTACAATGCTTGTTGCATCAATTAATCCGAGTGTTGGTTTTAATTCTGTTTTTATTTCTGACATATTTTTATCTCTAACACAAAAGAAGATTAAGATTTTTGATTATTATTACAAAAAGAAAGGACGGAATTAACCGTCCTTCTTATGTTTTATTGAATGTTAATTACTCTTTATCAGGGTTATTTAGTTTGCTATGTTTAACTCCATAAGCAAAATAAATCAGTAAGCCTATTGCCATCCAAATGCCTAAACGCACCCAGTTTGGCCAACCTAATCCAAATATCATTGCACCACAAACTATAATTCCTAAAATTGGAACAAGTGGTACTAATGGTGTTTTAAATTGACGAACAGCATCCGGATTTTTTACGCGCATAATCCAAACGCCGGCACATACTAAAATGAAAGCAAATAAGGTTCCGATACTTGTCATGTCACCAACAATATCGCCGGGAATAAATGCTGCAAATAAGCCAACAAAGACTAAAAATAATAAATTCGATTTATAAGGAGTACGGTGTTTTGGGTGTAAATCAGAAAACATTTTTGGTACTAAACCATCTACGCTCATTGAATAAAAAACGCGTGATTGTCCCATTAACATTACCAAAATTACAGAAGAAAAACCAGCTAAAATTGCCACAGTAACTAATTTAGCAAGCCAACCATATCCACTCATATATGTGCTTATTGCATAGGTAACAGAAGCTTCTCTACCAGAGTGTCTAAAGTCTTCAACAGATGCAACACCTGTTAAAACGTGTGCAAATAAAATATACAATACAGTACAAACAGCTAACGAACCCAATATACCAATAGGCATATCACGTCTCGGGTTTTTTGCTTCTTGTGCTGCTGTTGATACGGCATCAAAACCAATAAATGCAAAAAACACAACACCTGCCGCACCTAAAATTCCCATGATGCCTCCATAGTTATGTGTAATTCCTTGGCTATCTGCATAAACAGTAGCTGCTGGAATATATGGTGTGTGATTAACAGGATTCATATAAGACCAACCAAAACAAATAAATAAAACTACAATTGCTACTTTAGTAATTACAATTATGCCATTTACCATCGCTGATTCTTTAGTTCCTCTTATTAGTAATAATGATAAAAGAAAAATGATAAATAAAGCAGGAACATTCATCATGCCATGAGCTGTTACAACACCAGCAGCATCAGTTAGCTTTTCAAATGGTGAGTGACACCATTCATAAGGAATGTGCATTCCAAAATTCTCGAGCAATTTATTTAAGTATTCGCTCCAGGCAATACCAACTGTGGCAGCACCTAAAGCATATTCTAAAACTAAGTCCCAACCAATTATCCAAGCAACTAATTCACCCATAGTTGCATAAGAATATGTATATGCACTGCCTGCAATTGGTATCATTGAAGCAAATTCAGCGTAACATAATCCTGCAAACGCGCAACCAATAGCCGCAACAATAAATCCTAAAGTAACCGATGGTCCTGCATTATTTGCTGCTGCTGCTGCAGTTCTAACAAATAGGCCAGCTCCAATGATTGCTCCAACACCTAATGCCACAAGATTTCCTGCACCTAATGTTCTTTTTAACCCTTTATCGCCATCATCGGCTTCTGCCATTAGTTTTTCAAGCGATTTTTTTACATGAATATTTGCCATATTTTTTAGTTTGTTTTCTGTTTCAATGAAAACCAAATATATACATTTTTGTTTATAAATCTAAAAATATCCATTTGGTTTTTAAAATTAAAATGAGGGGAAAGTTTAAAATGAAATTTCTGTTAAATCGAAAAAGGTGTGATTTGTTTAAGTGAAATTAAGAATAATAGAAAAACCTCTAAAATGATTGTTTTTACTTTATATTTCCTAAAATGGATTTTTCATTATCTATTTAAGCTGATTCAGAATTAATAGGAATATGAGTAATAAATGAGTAAATAAATTCATAATTTATTTACTCATTTATTACATTGATAAAATATCTACCATACGAATCAAATCAGGGTTTAATTCCTGAATATGTTTTACAGCATTTGCGAATGGCGTATATTTTATGTTTTTATCCACAATACCAATCATCACATTTTTTTCACCTTTAATTAAAGCTTCTACAGCAGCAAATCCAATGCGGCTACTGTTTACCCTGTCCATTGCACTTGGGTTACCACCTCGCTGAATATGGCCAAGCACAGTAACTCTAGCGTCATAATCAGGTAAGCGTTTTTTTACTTGTTCTGCAATTATAAAAGCGCCACCAGCTTCATCGCCTTCAGCAACAATAATTATTTTTGATGATTTATTTTTTCTTCCACTTTCTAAGCGTTTAATTAAATCTTCAATGTCTGTTTTTGTTTCGGGCATTAAAATGCTTTCGGCTCCAACACCAATACCTGCACGTAATGCAATTAAACCAGCATCTCGCCCCATTACTTCTACAAAAAATAATCGATCATGGCTTTCAGCTGTATCGCGAATTTTATCAACAGCATCTACTACCGTATTTATTGCAGTATCATAACCAATTGTAAAATCAGTACCTCTTAAATCATTGTCAATAGTTCCAGGACAACCTATCATTGGTATGTTACATATTTTGCTGAATTCGAGTGCTCCTTTAAAAGTGCCATCTCCACCAATGGCAACAATGCCATCTATCTCATGTTTATGGATATTTTCGAGTGCTTTTTTTCGCCCTTCAATAGTCATAAACTCTTTGCTACGAGCTGTTTTTAAAATAGTACCCCCACGTTGAATAATATTAGCAACCGATTTCGCATCTAATGGAATAAATTCATTTTTCATCATTCCATCGTAACCATGCATAATACCAACAACTTCTAAATTGTGATAAACTCCAGTTCTCACCACGGCTCTGATACAAGCATTCATTCCTGGTGAATCGCCACCTGAAGTAAAAACGGCTATTTTTTTCATTTGATATTTTATTTAATCAATATTTTTTTTCTGTTCTCCACTAATTAATTTATGAATTTTTTTAGTTCCTTGATACATTTCAAATTTCATAAATCTGCATTCCAATTGGCCATTAAATAAAGCTATTTTTCGTGATGGTCGCAAACCTACATGTTTAAAGGCGTCCATATTTGAACTCAAAATCCAGCAGTCGTATCCAGCAAAATTTTTCTTAAAAGTATCGCCCATCATTTTATAAAGTTCATCAATATTGTCTTTTACCATGCGCTCGCCATAAGGCGGGTTAATAACTACAACACCTCTTCCAGAAGGTACTTCGAAGTCTTTCATGTCGCAATTTTTGATTGAAACAATGTCTTCAACTTTCGCATTTTTAATATTTTCTTTTGCTTTTTTTGCAACGTTAGGTGAAATTTCTCCACCCAATATTTTTTGTTCGTGATTGGTAATTTTATTAATTGCTGAATCAAAAATAGTGTTCCATAATTCTTCATCAAAAGGTATTGTTTTTTTCCATCCTTCAAAACCATAATTTTCACGAAAATATCCGGGAGGAATATTGTTAGCAATTAATGCTGCTTCAATTAATATAGTTCCCGAACCACACATTGGGTCAATAAAATTAGTTCGTTTATCCCAGCCAGTAAGTAATACCAAACCTGCTGCAAGTACTTCATTGATTGGCGCTAAATTTGTTTTATCGCGGTAACCACGCTTGTGTAATGATTCACCAGAACTATCTAAGGCAACAGTGCATAAATCGTTATGGATATGTAGGTTTATCCGTATAGTTGGTTTTTCTAAATCTACCGAAGGGCGGGCATCGTATTTTATTCTAAACTGATCAACAATAGCATCTTTTGCTTTTTGTGAAATATATTGTGAGTGAGTAAATAAATCTGTACTTAAAACAGTATCAATAGCAATCGTGTCGGTAACCTCAATATAGTCCTCCCAATTAATATCTTGAATGGATTTGTATAACGATTTTTCATCCGTAACTTTAAAACTATTAAAAGGAACCAAAATACGCAATGCTGTTCGCAAGCATAAATTTGCTTTATACATAAAACCTATATCACCAACAAAACTTACGGCTCTGTTATGTTCTTCAACATTTTTTGCACCAAGTCTTTTTAATTCAGTTGACAATATTTCTTCTAAACCAAAAATGGTTTTGGCTATCATTTTAAAATCCGAACCTTCTTTCACGTTTAATTATTTTCAACAAAGATATAGATTTTGTAGCGGAAGTAAATGACTCGCTTTTATTGGAAAGTTAGTTGTTAAAATGTATTTGATTTTTAAATTTCAACAAATGTTTTATATTAAAAATATAATAAGGATATTAGTGCCTAAATTTTTTTAAGGCTATCCGAAATGAGAGATAAAATATTGGTGATTGGTTCGTCAGGACAATTAGGAACAGAATTGGTTCAAAAACTCAGAGATGTTTATGGTATTGAAAACGTAATTGCATCTGATACAAAGGTTACAGAGCAAGCAAAAGAAGGTCCTTTTGAAGTTATCGATGTTTTGGATGTTAACGGGCTTTTGGCTATTGTAAAACGACATAATATAAAGCAGATTTATTTATTAGCTGCATTGTTGTCCGCTACTGCTGAAAAAATGCCTAAAATTGGTTGGGAGCTTAATATGAATGGTTTATTTAATGTGCTTGATTTAGCGAAAGAAAAAATTATTGAAAAAATATACTGGCCAAGTTCTATAGCTGTTTTCGGTTCTAACACTCCAAAAGAAAATACTCCTCAATATACCATTATGGAGCCAAGTACTGTTTATGGTATAAGCAAACTTGCAGGAGAGCGGTGGTGTGAATATTATTTCAATAAATTCGGAGTAGATGTTCGAAGTCTTCGATACCCCGGACTAATAGGGTGGAAATCTGTTCCAGGAGGAGGAACAACTGATTATGCAGTGCACATTTTTCATGATGCGATACATAAAGGAAATTACGAATGTTTTTTATCGGAAAATACAAAGTTACCAATGATGTTTATGTCGGATTCTATAAATGCTACAATCGGGATTATGCAAGCCGATGTTAATAAAATAAAAATAAGATCGAGTTATAATTTAGCAGGTTTTAGTTTTTCTCCCAAAGAGATTTCACAGGAAATCATTAAGCATATTCCGAATTTTAAAATTACATATAAACCCGACTCTAGGCAAGAGATTGCTGATAGTTGGCCTAAAAGTATTGATGATAATTTTGCAACGTTACATTGGGGCTGGAAACCTGAATATAATTTAGAATTAATGACAAATGAGATGATTAAAAATATAAAAAAATAATATCTTCATTTTAATAATCAGTTGGTTCATAGATATAATAATTAGATATTCATCGATTCAAAAATATAATTAGTCTAATTATTTAAAATAATCGTAACATAAATTATATATTTATCGTTGACGTTAAGCGCTTTAGTATTTTGTGTTTAGTGAAAAAATCGTTAAAAGCAGTCTGAATTTGTTATATGTAATGTATATTTGTTATACATAGGAGAGTTTTTTAGTTATGAAAAAAATAATACTCATTTTCTTGTTTATCATTTGTAAGGCTATTTTAGCCCAATCGTTTGATTTACATAATAATGATACCATTAACTTTACTGATGCCTTAGGTAAAAGACAAGGTAAATGGGTGATTTTTAATAAAATGGTTAACAAACCAAATTATAAAGATGATCAAAAGGTTGAGGAAGGAAAATACGTTGATAGTAAAAAAAATGGTATTTGGAAGGAGTTTTTTCCAAACAATAATTTGAAGAGTAAAATTCCATATGAAAATAATAGGCCAAGTGGTTATGCTGTTATTTACAACGAAAATGGCAAAATAAAAGAAGAGGGGATGTGGAAAAACAATAGATGGGTAGGAGCTTACAAATTATATTATGATAATGGTCAAGTTCAGCAAGCATTCACTTTTAACTCATCTGGTAAACGAGAAGGGCATCAACAATACTTCTATGAAAATGGTAATGTAATGATTGATGGTAATTGGGCTGCAGGAAAAGAGGCAGGTATTCTTAAAGAATATTATGAAAATGGTGACATAAAATCTGAAAAGAATTTTAACGATGGTACTGTTGATTTAGCAAATATTCACAATTATGAACCTAAAAAACCAATCGTGAAGAAGGTGGAATCTGCCATAGTTTTAGCACCACCTATTGTTGCTCAAAAAACTGAAAAAGATAATTTAGGTAAAGTTTTTAATGGGGAAGGCTACTGGAAGCTTTATAATGCAAATAAACAAGTATCGAAAGATGGCGAGTTTAAAAAATTCTTTTTGGTTAATGGAAAAGTCTATTTTTATACTTCAGATGGTATCTTAACACGAATTGCAGTTTATAAAAATAGTAAATACGAAGGAGATACTCCTATTGAAGATTAATATTAATTTGTACTTTTTTAATACCTTTGGGCTTATGAAATTTTCATAAGCCCTTTTTTATGCAACAAAAACTACTTATATACAATACTCTTACCCGGTCAAAAGAAACATTTAAACCTATTCATGAAGGAATGGTTGGCATGTATGTTTGTGGTCCTACCGTTTATAGTGATGTTCATTTGGGAAATAGTAGAACCTTTATTTCTTTCGATCTTATTTTTCGATACTTTTTACATTTAGGATATAAGGTAAGGTATGTTAGAAACATAACAGATGCAGGTCATTTAGAAGGCGATAGAGACGAGGGGGATGATAAATTTGCAAAAAAAGCAAAACTAGAACAGTTGGAGCCAATGGAAATTGTTCAAAAATACACATTAGGTTTCCACGATGTAATGCGTCACTTTAATACACTACCACCAAGTATAGAGCCTACAGCAACAGGACACATATGCGAACAAATTGAAATGATAAAAAATATTATTGAAAAGGGTTTTGCTTATGTTAAAAATGGGTCAGTATATTTTGATGTAGAAAAATACAATAAAGAATATCCCTATGGTCAATTAACAAATCGAAAGCTAGACGAACTTTTGGAAGGCACAAGAGAGCTTGGTGGACAGGATGAAAAAAAAGGTCGACTTGATTTTGCACTATGGATAGTAGCAAAACCAGAAACACTTATGAAATGGCCATCTCCATGGGGATTGGGTTTTCCTGGTTGGCATATTGAGTGTTCAGCAATGAGCAGTAAATATTTAGGAGAAACATTTGATATTCATGGAGGCGGTATGGATTTGCAGGCAACTCACCACACCAACGAAATAGCTCAGTCGCAAGCATGCAATCACAAAGCTCCTGTAAACTATTGGATGCACACAAACATGCTTACTGTAAATGGTGTTCGTATGTCGAAATCGGCGGGTAATGGTTTTTTGCCTGGTGAATTATTTTCAGGAAATCATCCATTGCTTGAAAAAGGCTACAGCCCAATGGCAGTTAAGTTTTTTATGTTACAAAGTCATTATCGAAGTACGTTAGATTTTTCGAATGAAGCATTGCAAGCATCAGAAAAAGGGTTTGCAAAATTAATAACTTCGATAAATACATTAGAAAAATTAAAACCAAGTTCTACTTCTGGAATCTCTTTAAATGAAATTGAAAAAGCATGCTATGAGGCCATGAATGATGATTTTAATTCACCAATATTAATAGCGAATTTATTTGAGGCTGCAAGTATTATAAATTCTGCTAATGATGGTAAAACAGCCCTTACCGAAAATGATATTAATGGCTTGAAAAAACTAATGAATAATTTTGTTTTTGATGTTTTAGGATTAAAATCAGAAAATTCAAGTATCACAACTGATAAAGCTTTAAATGGCGTGATGGAAATGATTTTAGATATCAGAAAAGATATAAAAAGTAAAAAAGATTTTGCGGCATCTGATAAATTGCGAGATGATTTGAGTAAAATAAATATTTTAATAAAAGACACCAAAGATGGCGCTATCTGGACGATCCAAGAGTAAAAATCAGTTTTTTTTTCTTTTTAGCTTGTTGCTTTTTATTGCATCATGTGTTAATGATAAAGGAAATCAAACAGAATCTCAACCAAAAAATAGCGTTGAATTAAATAAAATTTCAGTTCCTGATTTTAATTCCGACTCGGCCTATTTTTTTGTAAAATCACAAGTAGATTTTGGTCCGAGGATACCAGGAACAAAATCTCATTCAGCTTGCGCTAATTATCTTGTTGCCAAATTAAAATCTTATGGTTTAAATGTTATTGTTCAAAATGGAACTGTTAAAACATTTGATAATAAACAATTTATATTAAAAAATATTATTGCAGAATACAAGCCTGATTTAACAAACCGGATTCTATTAACAGCTCACTGGGATACTCGACCTTGGGCTGATTTAGATTCTATTAATTCAGAAAAGCCTTTTGATGGTGCGAATGATGGAGCAAGTGGCGTTGCTGTTTTATTGGAATTGGCAAGGCAATTAAATAATTCGAAAATTGAAAAAGGCATTGATATTATTTTCTTTGATATTGAAGATTATGGGCAACAAGCCAGTGATAATAGATTTCCACAACAAGAAGATACTTGGTGTTTAGGTTCTCAATACTGGTCTAAAAACCCTCACAAGCAAGGTTACTTTGCAAATTATGGAATTCTGCTAGATATGGTTGGCGGAAAAAATCCAGTGTTTCCTAAAGAAGGAACGTCAATGAATTACGCTCCAGAAATTGTAAAAAAAGTGTGGGATATAGCTGACAGAATGGGTTATGGTAGTTATTTTACAAATGATGTTACAGGAGAAACTACTGATGACCACTTATATGTCAATACACTTGGAAATTTAAAGTGTATTGACATTGTACATTATCAGGTAGAAAAACACAACTACCCATATTTTCATCATGCACATTCCGATAATATGGATGTGATTGATAAAAATACCTTGAAAATGGTTGGGCAACTATTATTAGAATTGATATATTCTGAAAAGTAAAATCTAATTTTGAAAAAAATACTAATTATAAGATTTAGTTCTATTGGTGACATTGTTTTAACTACGCCTGTAATCCGCTGTATAAAAGAACAAAAATTAAATATTGAAATTCATTACCTTACCAAAAAAGGATTCAAAGGGATTTTAGAACACAACCCGTACATCACAAAAATTCATACAATTGAAAATGATGTAAAAGAAATAAGTGCAGAATTAAAAAATGAAAAATTCGATTTTGTTATCGACCTCCATAACAACATTCGATCAATGCAAGTAAAAAAAATAATTGGAAAACAAACTTCTGTTTTTAAAAAATTAAATTTTAAAAAATGGATTTTGGTAAACTTTAAAATTAATAAAATGCCTGCGGTACATATTGTTGATAGGTATATGAAAACCGTTGAACAATTAGGGGTAAAAAACGATAATAAAGGGTTAGATTATTTTATCCCTGAAAAAGATAACATATTAATTGCTTCACTACCACACACTCATCAAAACGGATATATAGGTTTTGTAATTGGCGCTAAACATTTTACTAAACAATTGCCAACAGAAAAAATAATTTCTATTTGCAAAAAACTAAACCAGCCAATTGTTTTATTAGGTAGCAAAGATGATGCAATACGCGCATCAATTATTGAAAATGCGGTAGGCTCTAACATTTTCAATGCTTGTGGAAAATATAATTTAAATCAATCGGCATCCGTTATTGAACAATCAAAAAAAATAATTTCACACGATACCGGATTAATGCATATTGCAGTGGCTTTTAAAAAAGAAATTGTTTCAGTCTGGGGTAATACAGTTCCTGCTTTTGGCTTTGCGCCTTACCTACCCAATAGTAAATCTAAAATTGTTGAAGTTCAAAATTTATCGTGCAGACCTTGTTCAAAAATTGGTTATGATAAATGTCCAAGAGGGCATTTTAAATGTATGGAAGAGATTGATGAAAGTGAAATTGTTGGATAATAGACTGGTTGTGTTTTCTTCAATATAAAAGTTTACAGCATAGCATACTATTTAAGATAGATAGTAGCATAAAACTTTTGACTTAATATTTCTAAATTGAAATTAAAATTGTTTACTATTGTGATTTGTAATACTGTAAATTTCAAACTAATATGTTATGGGAACTATAGCGACACAAGTGACACACGGAATAAAAATTTCAGTTGAAACAAAATTTCAAAACGAACATTCTGAAGTCGAAAATCGTTATTTTTTGTTTGCTTACTTCGTTACTATTGAAAACAAAAGCGATTTTACTGTACAATTATTATCTCGTCATTGGGATATTTATGATTCAAGCAGCGAACATAGTGTTGTTGATGGAGAAGGAGTTGTTGGTGAAAAACCTGTTTTAGAACCTGGCGAAATTTTTGAATACAATTCGGCTTGCAGCCTTACCACAGATATTGGTAAGATGAGTGGAACTTATTTAATGGAACGACAACTAGATAAAGCAAAATTTAATGTTATCATTCCCGAATTTGAATTGGTAGCTCCACAACGTTTAAATTAATTCATTATTTACTTTCTCGAATCAAAATTACAAATAAGTATTTTTAACTAAACTTGAAATGCTGTTTTGTAAACCTGCATTTTTGTCCCTATTTCTGAAAATATAATCCTATTTAATCAAAAAAACACTAAAGAATGATCAATTGTGGATAAAAACCATCTGATTAACATTAATTAACGCTTGCTTTTTTCAAAAAAAATTACATATTTGCACATCTTAAATTTATTAAGATGTATTCTGATAGTATAAATTTGTTTTTAAACCGAAAATTAGTGGTGTAATTTTCTTTAAGTTCTCACAGAACCTTAATTAAATCTTACATACAGCAGTTTAAAAATGTGGTAA
>CANCPZ010000060.1 GCA_947380175.1 Bacteroidota bacterium
GGAGATGATAAATGATATTGAAAAGGATACTGTTGATTTTGCTCCAAATTTTGATGATAGTTTAACTGAACCAACTGTTCTTCCAACTCGTATTCCAAATTTATTAATTAACGGAGCATCTGGAATTGCAGTAGGTATGGCTACAAATATGCCTCCTCATAATCTTACAGAAATTATAAATGCTACAGTTGCTTACATCGATAACAGAGAGATTGATATTGCCGGTTTGATGCAATATGTAAAAGCTCCTGATTTTCCAACTGGTGGAATTATATACGGTTATGAAGGTGTAAAGGATGCTTTTGAAACAGGACGTGGACGAATTGTGATGCGTGCACAAACAAATATTGAAATTACTGATGGTGGACGGGAACGAATCATCGTTAATCAAATTCCTTTTCAGGTAAATAAAGCAGAGATGATTCGTAAAACAGCGGATTTAATCAACGATAAAAAAATTGAAGGAATATCAGATATACGTGATGAATCGGATAGAGATGGGATGCGTATTGTGTATGAAATTAAACGTGATGCCATTACCAATGTGGTATTGAACAATTTATTTAAATATACTGAGCTTCAAACTTCTTTTAGTGTTAACAATATCGCTTTGGTTGGCGGTCGCCCAATGATGTTGAATTTAAAAGATATGATTGTTCATTTTGTAGCACACCGTCATGATGTTGTTACACGCAGAACAAAATTCGAATTAGCTCAAGCTGAAAAACGTGCTCATATTTTAGAGGGATATCTAATTGCACTTGATCACATGGATGAGGTAATTAAATTGATTCGTGCAGCAGCAACCCCTTCTGAAGCGCAAGACGAATTGATGAGTAATTTTGGATTAAGTGAAATTCAAGCTAAAGCAATACTTGAAATGCGTTTACGCGTTCTTACTGGTCTTGAACGCGATAAGATAAAAGCTGAATATGCAGAGTTAATGAAATTGATAGATTATTTAAAATCAATTTTAAATGATGAAACATTGAGGATGAAAATTATTAAAGATGAATTAATTGAAGTACTTAGTAAATATGGAGATGAGCGTAAAACAGAAATTGTTTATGCCGCAGGTGATTTTAAAATAGAAGATATGATTGCTAATGAAGAAGTTGTTATTACAATTTCTCACATGGGTTATATTAAACGTACTGCTTTATCGGAATATCGAACACAAGCAAGAGGAGGGAAGGGAGCCAAAGGAAGCACGACAAGAGATGAAGATTTTATTGAGCATTTGTTTGTAGCATCCACACATAATTATTTATTATTATTTACCGAACAAGGTCGTTGTTTTTGGATGCGTGCATTTGAAGTGCCAGAAGGGACTCGCGTTTCTAAAGGTAGGGCAATTCAAAATTTAATTAATATACCTCCTTCAGATAAAGTAAAAGCGTACATCAACGTAAAAGACTTGACTGATGCCGATTACATAGCTAATAATTTTATTATAATGTGTACGAAGAATGGTATTATCAAAAAAACAACACTTGAAGCATATTCTCGTCCTCGCCAAAATGGTATTAATGCAATTACTGTTAGAGAAGGTGATACCTTATTAGAAGTTTTATTAACAAATGGCACCAACGAAATAATGCTTGCTTCTAAAGCAGGAAAAGTTGTTCGTTTCAACGAAGCAAATGTTCGCCCAATGGGACGAAATGCTTCGGGTGTAAGAGGTATCAATATTGGTGAGGAAAAAGGTAATGAAGTAATTGGAATGATTGCTATGCCAGATAAAACAAGCAATGTAATGGTTGTTTCGGAAAAAGGTTTTGGTAAGCGTTCCGATATTGAAGAGTATAGAGTTACAAAACGTGGTGGAAAAGGTGTTAAAACAATTAATATCACAGAAAAAACAGGTAGTTTAATTGCTATTAAAGATGTAACTGATAATGATGGTTTGATGATTATAAATAAATCGGGAATTATTATTCGTTTAGCTGTTTCCGAATTACGAGTTATTGGACGAGCAACACAAGGTGTAAGATTAATTAATTTAAAAGCAACTGATGAAATTGCTGCTGTAAGTAAAGTTGGTATTGAAGAGGTAATTGAGGAAGAAACTGTTTCAGAAAACGGGGCAGTTGATCCAGGTATATCTGGTTCTGAAAAAGAATCAGACTCAACTGAATCAGAAATACCAGTTGTTGAATAATTTAGAATTTTAATATTTTTCTCAGTAAAAAAGTCCTTTAGAAATAGGGGACTTTTTTACTGAGAATAGATGTTTAAACTAAAAAAATAATTAGTTTTTTTTAAGGTACGCTTCTTTGATAGCTTTCCTCAATTATATTTAATTTTAATTCTTTTTATACTATATGCCAATCTGTCCTAAATCCTAAATGGCACAATGATTGAAAATTACCCAGACTTTACAAAAGAACAACTACTAAAAATTACTTTAAAATGACGGACAATTTCGATCTTAACGGATTAGTGCCAATACATAGCGATAGTATAATGGATGAAGAAACAGAATTTATCCCTTTGCTCTCATCAGAAGACGAAGAACAAATGAATTCAGAGATAGTTCCTGAAGTTCTGTCAATTTTACCTTTACGAAATACCGTTTTATTTCCTGGAGTTGTAATACCTATAACGGTTGGTAGAGATAAATCAATCAATTTAATAAAAGATGCTTATAAAGGCGATAAAACTATTGGTGTGGTTTCACAAAAAAACGACACCGTTGAAGATCCTACATCAGACGACTTAAATAGAATAGGAACCGTAGCACATATTATTAAAATGTTACGTATGCCTGACGGAAATACCACTGTTATAATTCAGGGCAAAAGACGTTTTGAGCTTAAAGAAGTAGTTCAAACAGATCCATACATAAGAGCTTCAATTACTCCATTTACCGAAGCTGCTCCGGTAAAAGATGATCAGGAATTTTTAGCACTCACATCTTCCTTGAAAGATTTAGCATTACAAATTATTAAGTTAAGTCCTTTAATACCAAGTGAGGCTGGTTTTGCATTGCGTAACATCGAAAGTCCGTCATTTCTTATCAATTTCATTTCATCCAACATGAATGCACCTGTTGCTGAAAAGCAAAAGATGTTAGAAGTATTAGATTTAAAGGAGCGCGCTACATTGGTGTTATCAAATCTTACCAAAGAATTACAAATGTTAGAGTTGAAAAATCAAATTCAATCAAAAGTAAAAGTTGATTTAGATAAACAACAACGTGATTATTTTTTGCATCAGCAAATGAAAACTATTCAGGAAGAGTTGGGAGAAACCAATTACACCCAAGAGGTACAGGATATGAAGGAGCGCGCAAAAGAAAAAAAATGGAGTAAAGAAGTTGCTACTGCTGTTGATAAAGCAATTAGTAAGCTTGAAAGAATGAATCCGAATGCTGCCGAATACTCGATACAAACAAATTATTTGGAAGTTGTTTTAGACTTACCTTGGGATGATAATACAACTGATAATTTTGATTTAAAACGTGCCGAGAAAGTGTTGAATAAAGACCATTTTGGAATGGAGAAAGTAAAAGAGCGTATTCTTGAACATTTGGCAGTATTAAAATTAAAGGGTAATATGAAATCGCCAATTCTTTGCTTGTATGGCCCTCCAGGTGTTGGTAAAACTTCTTTAGGTAAAAGTATTGCGGAAAGTTTAGGTAGAAAGTATATTCGGATGAGCTTAGGTGGCTTGCGCGATGAAGCTGAAATTAGAGGGCATCGTAAAACATATATTGGTGCAATGCCAGGCAGAGTTTTACAAAACATAAAAAAGGCTGGTTCTTCAAATCCGGTATTTATTTTAGATGAAATTGATAAAGTAGGAAATGATTTTCATGGCGACCCTTCATCTGCATTATTAGAGGTGTTGGATCCTGAACAAAACAATACATTCTATGATAATTATGTGGAGTTAGATTACGATTTATCGAATGTGATGTTTATTGCAACTGCCAATTCATTAAGTACTATTCAGCCAGCTTTACGAGATAGAATGGAGATTATAGAGATAACAGGATATACTATTGAAGAAAAAATGGAAATAGCCAAACGTCATCTCTTACCAAAACAGCTAGAAGAACAAGGTTTAAAGAAAGATCAACTCACTTTAAATAAAGATGTATTTGAATACATTATTGAAAATTACACTCGCGAAAGTGGTGTAAGAGGAATGGAAAAGGTAATAGCTAAAGTTGTTCGGAACGCAGCAAAATCAATTGCTATGGATCAAAAATACAATATTGATGTTGCCTTAAAAGATCTTATAAAAATACTTGGACCTGCTCATGCGAAAGATCGTTACCAAGGAAATGATGTTGCAGGAGTTGTTACAGGATTAGCATGGACAAGTGTTGGTGGTGATATTTTGTTTATTGAAACAAGCATTACAAGAGGTTCTGGGAAATTAACATTAACTGGAAATTTAGGGGAGGTAATGAAGGAGTCGGCAATTATTGCGCTTGAGTATTTAAAATCACACAGTGCAATAATAGGTTTAAAACCTGAAGTATTTGACAAATGGAATGTACATATACATGTGCCAGAAGGGGCAACCCCTAAAGATGGACCATCTGCTGGTATTACAATGCTTACAGCTATAGCCTCTGCATTTACACAACGTAAAGTAAAAAGTCAGTTAGCTATGACAGGCGAAATAACATTGCGAGGAAGGGTTTTAGCTGTTGGTGGTATTAAAGAGAAGATATTGGCAGCTAAACGAGCCGGAATAAAAGAAATTATTTTAAGCGTTGATAATAAAAAAGATGTAGAGGATATAAAAATATCCTACATTAAAAGTTTAAAATTTCATTATGTTGAAAAAATGATTGACGTAGTAAAACTAGCTTTACTAAAAGAAAAAGTAGAAAACCCAATTGATTTCACTATCAAATTAGAAGAGAAAAAATAGTTATCCGAAGCTATTTTAAAAAAGAATGGCTGTCGATAATTAGTGTTTTTGATCGGTACAATATTGTTGTATTAACCCTAATGCTTGTTCATTATTTAATCCATCGGCTTTTTCTAAATCTTTGCAAGCTCCTTTTTTATCACCTGATGCAAATTTAACAGCTGCTCTATTAATATATGCGGGTGAATAGTCAAACTTAATTTCGATGGCTCTATTTAAATCCTCTAAAGCACCTGCATAATTTTTTGTTGCTCCTTTTGCAATACCTCTATTCATATATGCTATAATATTTTTTGAATCTAATTTTACTACATCGTCAAAATCTCTAATTGCTCCAGAGTTATTATTTAAATTAAGACGTGAAGCACCTCTAGTAATTAGAGCCTCAATATTTTCTGGCTCATACTCAATAAATCTACTAAAATCTTGATCGGCTCCTTTAAAATCATTGAGGTTATATTTTGTTTTTCCGCGCCAATAATAAGCTTCATTTCTTGTTGGGTTAAGTTCAATTACTTTATTTAAATCACTAAGTGCAAATAAATAATCCTTTTTTTTATTAAAACATAAAACTCCACGTTTCATATAAACTTCCTCAAGGTTTGCATTTAATTCAAGCGCTCGCTCATAATCTGCTAATGCAGATAAAGGATTTCTATCAAATTCTTTTAATGCTCCTCTATGATAAAAAGATTCGAAATCATCTGCATTTTTATCGAGCGCTGTATTAAAATCCGCCATTGCTTCTTTATTTTTTCCAAAATTGGCCAAAGCTATACCTCTTTCTCTGTAAACAATAAATTTAGTGGTATCAATTTTTATAGCTTTATCAAAATTAGCTATTGCATTTTTATAATCTTTTCTTTTCGAAAAACTCATAGCCATTTGATAATAGGCAGTATAAGATTTGCTGTTTACTTTCAAAGCTTTTTTATAATCTTTAATGGCTTCAGCATAAAGTTTATCAGCACCTTTTTTATCTTTATTTTTTAAATGAACTTCTGCTGAATCTCTTTTGATATTACCTGTTTTGATGAATTGTATTGCCATGTCTGAAGAATCGATTTTAGGTAAAGATTCGTCTTGAGCAAATAATTGACTAGAAGAGTAAAAACTAAATATTGCTGTTAAAATTATAAGTCGTTTAATCATTGTATTTATTTTTTATCAAAGTTAGCTAATAAAATTTAAAATATAATTTTTGTCATTTATGAAATTATTTGCTCATGAATAGTTTTTGTAAGAATGGTATCGGATTATTTTCTAGATAATAATGATGCAATTACCCCGAATAATATTTTTAACTTCGTAACGATTATAAAAAGTTATAAAATGAATAATAAAATAGCTCACCTTTTTAATATTCAATACCCAATTATTCAGGGTGGTATGATATGGTGTAGTGGATGGGAGTTAGCATCTGCTGTTAGCAATGCTGGAGGATTAGGCCTTATTGGGAGTGGGAGTATGTACCCCGACACATTAAGGGATCAAATTAAAAAATGTAAAATGGCAACTAATAAACCTTTTGGTGTAAATGTTCCATTATTATATCCCGATATTCATAAACATATTGAAGTAATTATTTCTGAGGGGGTAAAAATTGTTTTTACTTCAGCAGGTAATCCTAATACATGGACAAAGACTTTAAAAGACAATGATATCAAGGTTGTTCATGTCGTTTCAAATTCGAAATTTGCTAAAAAAGCAGAAGATGCAGGTGTGGATGCTATTGTAGCAGAAGGTTTTGAGGCAGGTGGTCATAATGGACGAGAGGAAACAACAACTCTATGTTTGATCCCTTTAATAAAGAAAATTGCTTCTATCCCTATTATTGCTGCCGGAGGGATAGGTACAGGTCGTGCTATGTTAGCAATGGAAGCTTTAGGAGCTGATGGTGTGCAAATAGGCAGCAGATTTGTTGCTTCTGAAGAAGCATCGGCAAATATAAATTTCAAAAATTGTGTTATTAACTCAAAAGAGGGCGATACTAAATTGATGCTTAAACAATTAACACCAGTTAGGTTACTAAAAAACAACTTTTTTGATGCAGTTCAAGACGCTGAAAATAAAGGCGTTTCAATACCTGAGTTAACTCTTTTGTTAGGTAAGGGTAGAGCAAAAAAAGGAATGTTTTTAGGTGATTTAGATGAAGGGGAATTGGAAATAGGTCAGGTGGCAGCGCTCATAAAAGAAATAAAGTCAGCTAAAGAAATTGTTGATGAAATTATACTTGAATATAAACAGGCAAAAGAAGAACTATTATCTTCTAATCGTTAATTCATTTGTAAACAAATTAATCTAAACTCTTATCAGAATAATATAAATACATGATAAAATTTAAAAGATTTGAATTAGAAAATGGTCTTCGTATAATTGTACACCAAGATAAATCAACACCTTTAGCTTGTTTAAATATCTTGTATGATGTTGGCGCTCGTGATGAAAATCCCGAACAAACAGGCTTTGCTCATTTATTCGAGCATTTAATGTTTGGTGGCTCTGTAAATATACCAAGTTATGATGAGCCTTTACAAAGGGTAGGAGGTGAAAACAATGCATTTACAACCAATGATATTACAAATTATTATTTGACTCTTCCTGCCGAAAATTTGGAAACTGGTTTTTGGTTGGAATCAGATCGTATGCTGAGTTTAGCTTTTTCTGAAAAAAGTTTAGAAGTACAACGCAATGTGGTCATTGAAGAGTTTAAACAACGCTATCTCAATCAACCTTATGGTGATGTATGGTTACTTTTAAGACCAATGGCTTATAAAGTTCATCCTTACTTATGGGATACAATAGGTAAGGAAATTTCACATATAGAAAATGCTAAAATAGCGGATGTTAAAAATTTTTTCGCTAAATTCTATTGTCCAAACAATGCAATAATGGTTGTTGCTGGTAATGTTGAGTTAGATGAAGTGAAAAGATTAGCTGAAAAGTATTTCGCTTCAATACCAAAAGGACCAGACAATAAACGTAACCTACCTATAGAACCTTTTCAAACAGAAGCGCGAAGCTTAACTGTTGAGCGCGATGTACCTGTTGATGCTATTTATAAAGCGTATCATATGTGTTCGAGGTATGATAAAGAATATTATACCATTGATTTAATTTCAGATGTTTTGTCACAAGGTAATTCTTCTCGCCTACATAATACGTTAATAAAAAGCAAAAAACTTTTTAGCGATTTACATGCTTATGTGATGGGTGATTTTGACAAAGGTTTATTTGTTGTTTCAGGTAAATTATCTAAAGGGGTAACAATGGAAGAAGCCGATAATGCAATTATGGAAGAGTTAGAAAAGTTGAAATCCGAATTCGTTTCAAATAACGAGTTAACAAAAGTTAAAAACAAAGTAGAGGCAACGCATGTATTTGGTGAAGTTGAAGTATTAAATAAAGCCACAAATTTAGCTGTATCAGAATTGCTTGGCAATGCTGATATTATTAACAATGAGGTTGGTAAATACCTTTCAGTAACGATTGAACAAATAAAAGAACAAGCAAATTTAATTTTTAGAAAAGAAAATTGTTCAACTTTATATTATAAGTCGAAAAATAATTAATAATATTTCTTGTTATCGCCTAAAATCCAAAGGCGTATTTTAATAAACAATAGGATTAATTAAAATCAAAAATCAAAACGTATGCATACTATTGATAGAAAAATATCTCCAGCTTTTAAAACAGTTGAAAAAATTGAAATGATAAAAGCTTCTGAAGTTAGGTTAAATAATAAGATACCTGTTTATTCTATCAATGCAGGTTCTCAGGAGTTGATACGAATTGAATTTTTGTTTTCAGCTGGAATGTATCAACAAGAAGTGCCATTGCAGGCAACAACTGTAAACGCTATGATTGAAGAAGGTACATCAAAGTTAAATGCATCTCAAATTGCAGATATGGTTGATTATTATGGCGCATTTTTAGAAACTGGAGTTTCTCAAGATAGCGCTTCGGTGGTTTTATACACTTTAAATAAACATCTAAATGCTACATTGCCTGTACTTGAGCAGATAATAAAAAACTCCGTTTTCCCTCAACAGGAATTAGATACACACATAAGAAATAAAAAGCAGAAATTTCATGTAAACAATCAGAAAGTAGCGATACTTGCTCGTAAACGATTTACCGAATTACTTTTTGGAGAAAAACATCCATATGGAATAAATGTAAAAGAAACCGATTTTGATGCAGTAAATCGTGAAATGTTAAATAATTTTTATTCAAAATATTATCGTGCTAATAGTTGCAAAATTATTTTGGCAGGTAAAGTTAACGACGATGTTTTTACATTATTAAATAACCATTTTGGAGGTAACGACTGGGTAGCACAAAATGATTTAGGTCGCAAAAAAATTGAAATATTTTCTGATTCTCAACATCAGCATTTGGTACACAAGCACGATGCTTTACAATCGGCCATTCGTATTGGTAAAATAATGTTTAACAAAACTCATCCCGATTTTCAAAAGTTTCAGTTTTTAAATACAGTTTTTGGTGGTTATTTTGGTTCGCGATTAATGTCAAATATAAGAGAAGATAAAGGATATACTTATGGTATTGGTTCGGGATTGGTTTCTTTGAAAAATTCAGGATACTTTTTCATATCTACCGAAGTTGGTGTTGATGTGTGTAAAAATGCAATTGATGAAATATACTTTGAAATGAATCGTTTACGTGAAGAACTTGTTCCTCAAGAAGAATTAGAATTGGTAAAAAATTATTTGTTAGGAACATTTTTACGAAGTGTTGACGGCCCTTTTTCTATGGCAGATCGCTTTAAAGGAATTATGGAGTATGATTTAGATTATGATTATTTCGATAAATATATTGAAACAATTAAAGGAGTTTCGGCAACTGAATTGCGTGATTTAGCAAACGTTTATTTCGATAAAAATAGCATGATTGAATTGGTTGTTGGGAAAAAGTAGATTTACAAAAATTGAACTTTATTACAAAAATTAATGTTTAAGAAAATAATTTTCTTAGTTGTATTATTCGCCTCCCTCTCTTTTAAGGCTAAATCAACAACTGTATTGTCGCCACAAATAACTTGTGTTTCGGTATTGCCAAATGGTAATATTTCTCTTACCTGGTTAACACCAACAGATCCTTCTGGGGTATTTAGTTGCTACGATATTTATCGATCTACTAATGGTTTCCCTCCTTTCACCTTGGTTACTAGTGTTTTTTCATATACAACCACCACTTATACCGATTTTTTTGTGAATGCCAATCTTGCTTCCGTATACTATTATATTGAAACAAGGTCAGGTTCGCCCATACCAACAAACGCTCCAGCTTTTGATACTGTAAAATCAATACATTTAAATTTAATTCCAAGTTTCGGAACGGCAAATATTGCTTGGAATGCTATTTCCAATTCTTCTACTTCAACATCTTCCGGGATTTACTCAATTTATCAAATATCAAAATTAGGGGTTCAAACATTGCAAGGTACATCAACAAATACCAATTATGTTGATGAAATTTTTGTTTGTCACGATTCACTTAGCTATAAAGTAGAAATAAGTGATAATACAGGATGTACTTCTGTTTCGTCTGTTATTAATGGATTATTTGATAACAAGGTCGTTCCAGCAACTTCATTGTTTGATACGTTAAGTGTTGATGATAACAACAATGCTATAATGAGTTGGAATGCAAATCCGTCGTCTGATGTGGAAGGTTATTTGGTTTATTACGTTAATACTATTGGCGCTAATGTATTATTAGATACAGTGGTTGGTATTAATAATATATCCTATAATTATAGCAATCTTCCAGCGAACGCTTCTGGAGCAACAGAACAATTTTTAATTGCAGCTTACGATTCATGTAAAAATGGTGGACTTTTTGGATTTCCGTTAAGCACAATTTATTTAACGTCAACAGCTGATATTTGTAATAGAACAGCAACACTTAATTGGACACCTTATGATTCATTGATAGGAAATGGATTAGCTGGTTATCGCATTTATCAATCTTCAATAAGTAGTATTGGCCCTTATACATTAATTGATACAGTTTCTGCGCATATTTTAACATATACTGTTAATTCTTTAGCTCCAAATAAAATGTATTATTACAAAGTACAAGCTTTTGATTTATCAGGTACCAAAACCTCATCATCAAATAGGATTAGCCGATATTCGGCAGCGCCTATTCCTCCTGCATTTTCGTATCTTAGAAAAGTAACTGTTGTAAGCAATAATCGTATTGATATTACTTGTCATGTAGATGTAGCAGCATCCGTTCTTAAATATAAAATTTTTCGATCTCTGGATACTGTTTCTAGTCATTTTAAACATATTGCAACTATACCTGTAAGTGGAATATCTCCAATTATGTATAGCGATAATAAAGTTACGACAACCGCACATAGTTATTATTATAAAGTGATTAACGTGGATAGTTGTGGATACGATGGTTTAGAATCAAATGTTAGCCGATCGATTTTACTTTCTGTTTATAGTAAAGAAAATATGACCAATGTTTTAAATTGGAATAATTATGAAACATGGGAGGGAGGTATAGTTAGTTACAATATTTACAGAGGTATTGATGGTGTATTTGAAATAGCTCCAATTGCAAGTGTTACTCCTGGATTAGATTCAACTGTTTTTGTAGATGATGTCTCTTTGTTGGTTCAAGGTAATGGCGTTTTTAATTATTATATTGAAGGAATTGAAGGGTTTGGCACACCATTTAATTTTGGTGAAACAAGTTTGTCGAATCAGGCAAATGCATTTCAGGATCCAAGTGTTTACATTCCTAATGCATTTCGTCCTATAGGTGGCTATACAACCAAATTTACACCATTGTCTACTTATATAGATTTTACCGAATATGAATTTAATATTTTTAATCGTTTTGGTAATTTAATATTTTCTTCAACCAATATTTCTGAAGGTTGGGATGGAACAAAAGGGGGTAACGTTTGTGATTTTGGTGTATATGTTTATTTTTTGCGTTATAAAACTTCGAAAGGGGAATACAAAGAGCGTAAAGGGACGGTTACACTCCTGAATTAATTTTTTTGTTAATCGGTTATTTTAAATTAATGTTTTATTGGTTTCTTATTAATAAAGAAAATAATTCCGAAATCTCATCCTCCGACAAATAACGCCATTCGCCAATTTTAAGTTTATCTAATTTTATATTCATTACCCGTATGCGTTGCAACTTTATTACTTGATAATTAAAGGTGTTACACATTCTACGGATTTGCCTGTTTAAACCTTGTTTGATTGTTATTCTGAATAATCTTCTAGTATTAGGTTCGGCTTTTATTTTGCATGGTTTAGTTGTCACATCACCAATATTTACTCCTTCTGCCATTTGTTTTAAAAACTGATTTCGTAAGGGTAAATTTAATGTTACAATATATTCTTTTTCATGTTCAAAATCAGGGTGAATAATTTGATTAATAACTACACCGTTATTTGTTAGTAAAATCAACCCTTCCGAATCTTTGTCAAGTCTACCAACAGGCAAAATATGTTGAGGGTGCTTAATAGCATCAATAATATTACCCGCAATTTTTTCGGTAGTACAAACAATACCAACCGGTTTGTTATAAGCAATGTATATCAATTTAGGTTCGTCAGTCATTTCTGTTTTTTTACAAATGTAATTCTATTGATTGTAATTGAAATATTTATTTACATTTGCACTGCTTTATGGTTTTTGATTGTTTAACAATTAAAATTAAAAGGGAATTAGGTGTAAATCCTAGACATTTCCCGATGCTGTAAGTTCTTTGTTAGTTTTAAGTGATGAATTAATTATTAAATTTTTAATGATTAATATTTACTTTTTACTAATAGCTTTTTTTACATTCTCTGCCACTGTCCTAAAACTTGATACTTGTATTAAGATAATTTAAAGATGGGAAGGCGTAAAAAAACAGAACGAGTCAGAAGACCTGCCATTCTTGCAAATTCAATGCTTTCGGGTAAAGAGCTAAGAATGGAAAACGATTTTAAGATTATCCTATCCGTTCCCTTTTTATTCCTTTTTATTAATTATTTAAAATCATTTAAAAATGAAAAAGGAAAAATTATTTCAATTAACAAGTGTAGTTATGTTTGCCGTATTTAATGTGTTTTCACAAGATTCATTACAAAAAAAACAATTAAATGAAGTAGTAATTTCTGCTTCACGAAGCGAAAAAAAAATCAATGATGTTGGTCGTAGCATTTCTGTAATTACATCTGATGATATTAAAAAATCGGGAGCAAATTCGGTGGCCGAACTGCTTACACAACAAGAAGGGATTTATGTTGTAGGTGCTGGTCAAAATCCGGGAATGACTTCCAGTATTTTTACAAGAGGAGCAAATAGTAATCAAACTATTATTTTAATTGATGGCATAAGAATTACTGATCCTTCGGCAATTAATAATTCCATTGATCTTACCGAATTATCGCTGGTTAATATTGATAGAATAGAAATTGTAAGAGGTTCGCATAGTACCTTATACGGCTCTGCCGCAATTGGTGGTGTTATAAATATAATTACAAAAAAATCAACAAAACCTGGATTATCCATTGATGCAGCACTTACGGGAGGGCGTTTCGGAAAAAAAACTTCAGAGTTCGGTCAAAATTTACACATAAATTATGCACTTAAAAATGGATTTTACGTTGCTGCAGAAGGTATGAATGTAAATGTAAAAGGATTAAATGCAACTGTTGATACAGTTAGTAATCCGAATGCTTTTAAAAACACAAATGTGAATGATGGTTTTTCAAAACTCGATTGGGTAGGTAAGGTAGGGTATCAAAATAATAAGTTGGATATATATGCTTCCTATAAGCAAACAAAACAACTTGCAGATATTGACAAAAAGGCTTTTACAGACGATGATAATTACACCATCGATTTTAAAAGAAGTTTGTTTACATACGGTGCTTCCTATAAAATAAATGATAAATTAAATCTAAATTATATTGGCGGTACATCAACTATGCAGCGAATTGCTATTGATGATTCTTCTAAAATTGATGTATCTGGAACATTTGATAAAACCTATAATAAAGCTATTTATAAAGGTAAAATAGTTAGTAACGAATTGCAAGCTAATTATAATGTAAAAGGATTTAATATTGTATTGGGTGGAGGCATGTATGGCGAACAAATGAAAGCTAACACGAGTTTTTTTTATTATAATCAATGGGGATTTCCGCCTGCATACGAAACTTTAAAAACGTCTACCG
>CANCPZ010000061.1 GCA_947380175.1 Bacteroidota bacterium
GGGATTTTAAAAGTGAAAGTGAAGCGCAACAAGTATCAGAAAAATTTAAGAAAAGAGATTTTGTTTTAACTGATAATGCATCGCAATACCCACAACACATTTCTTTTCAATTAACACAAGACAAATGTAATTTAATTGACAACTTTAATGTTGGTGCTGAAATAAAAGTACATTTTAATTTGCGTGGTCGCGAATGGGCTAGCCCTCAAGGCGAAATTAAATATTTTAACACACTTGAAGCTTGGCGTATTGAAGGTGGTTCAGGAGGTTCGAACAACACTGCTGCAAACACAACAAACGTTTCTGAAACATTTACAGCTACTTCAGAAGCTGATGATTTGCCTTTTTAATCTAAAATAGAAAAAACAAAAAAAGCATTCTGAAAACTTCAGAATGCTTTTTTTGTTTTTAAGCATATCCAATAATTTTATAGGTTATAAAACCTACCACTTCATGAATTAAATTTGTCCAATCATTAATGGTTGACACATTGGGAATTATCAAATAGTCGAATTCAAACTTCCTTGGACCAGAATAACGATCAGCACTATAATGAGTAACAACTATTCCTGCTTTATTAAAACATCCTAAACTTCGGCGCATATGAAAAGCGGAAGTAATTAATAGAAAATCACCTTTTATATTTTGCTTATCAATAAGAGCTTTTGTAAACATGGCGTTCTCTCTGGTATTTTGTGATTCAGATTCAATTAAAAAATCTTTTTCGGGAATACCCATATATAATAAATACCGATTAACGTAATTGCCTTCTTTCATTTCCGGTCTTAATATTCGTCCGGAACCTCCTGTAAAAATTATTTTTTTTATAATTCCCTTTCTGTATAATTCAACAGCTTGAATTAATCTATCATTGTTGCGATTAAATTGTGCACGATCTAAATCATCATCATAAACACTAATACCTCCGAGTAAAATTCCAGCGTCATAGGTTTTTAAATTTTCGAAACGAGTAGCGGGTATTTCCCACATTCTGATTGTTTCATCAAAAATAAATGAGTTTGAAAAAAACAATAATAAACCAAATGCCCAAAACAATGATTTTTTTTTGCGAACTTCTATTTTAGAAAAAACAGAAACAAACAATAAAACAATTATCCAAACAATAGGAGCAATAATAAAAACAAGAAGTTTAGATAAAATAAAAAACATTGGGCAATTAGTTTAGATTTAAAAATATTTTAAGTTAAAAATTCATTTAACAACTAACTCAATCTTTATAAATTCCTAAATACAGTTCTCCGTCCGACTTTTTCATACCACGATACATACCTTCTGAATTAAAAGGCAATTCGATATTCCCTTTTGCATCAATAGCAACAAGACCTCCTTCGCCACCAAATGTTACTAATTTTTGATTTACAACAATGTCGCAAGCAGCTTTTAAAGACAATCCTTTATACTCCATTAAGCATGAAATATCGTATGCTACAACCGCACGTATAAAAAATTCGCCATGGCCTGTGCAAGAAATAGCGCAAGTATTATTGTTTGCGTAAGTACCTGCACCAATAATTGGGCTATCTCCCACTCTACCAAACTTTTTATTTGTCATCCCTCCAGTAGATGTTGCTGCTGCAATGTTTCCATGCACGTCCAAAGCAACAGCTCCAACTGTACCAAACTTTTTCTCTCCATGTTCTAAAGAATCTCCGGTATGGTCAAGCACCATCGTATCGCTTTCTTTTGCACTTTGTAATTGATCAAAACGTTGTTGAACATAAAAATACTCGTCAGGTGTGTATTCAAACTTCATTTTATCAGCAAATTGTTTGGCTCCTAGTCCTGATAGATACACGTGTTCCGACTTTTCCATCACAGCTCTTGATAATGAAATAGGGTTTTTAATATTCTGTATTCCAGAAACCGCACCTGCCATCAAATTACGACCATCCATAATTGAGGCATCCATCTCATTCTTTCCTTCATTGGTAAAAACCGCACCTTTACCAGCATTAAAAAGAGGATTATCTTCGAGCGCTCTAACTGCAAGTTCTACCGCATCTAAAGCTGAACCTCCATTCGATAAAATTTTATCTCCGGCAAGTATTGCATCTTCTAATCCTTTTTTATAACTCCGTTCTTTTTCAGAACTCATCAAAGACCGAAGTATTGTACCTGCCCCTCCATGAATTGCGATTGCATGTTGTTTCATAATATATTTTATCAATTAATTTTTGATTGAAAAATTTAATTTAAATTCGATAGTTGATTTTAAAAATGCGTTTACACCTATTCACAAAATTAAATATATAATTAATTAACCCATTTATTTTAGACTAATTTTAATACGATGAAATTAACTCAAAGTTTTTGATTTAAAAACAGTTGGATTAAGCATTTAAAGTAAACTAATTTATACTCATTAGGATAAATAAAAAAACACACTCGAAATTAAGCGAGTGTGTTTTTTTATGAGCTGGTTGGTTACCAAATTTCTGCTCTTTCAGATTTAGGACGATACATTTTATCACCTTCTTTTACTCCAAAAGCATCATAAAACTCTTGCATATTACTCGGTGCTCCATTTGCTCGGAAATTACCTGGAGAATGTGGGTTAGTTTGAATCATATTTTTTAGATATTCAGGACGCATACTGCCTCTCCACCCTTGTGCCCAAGACATAAAAAATCGTTGTTCAGCTGTAAATCCATCAATTTTTTCAGGAGTCGCTTTTCCTTCTAATGATTTCTTGAAAGCATAATATGAAATCGTTAAACCTCCTAAATCAGCAATGTTTTCGCCTAATGTAAGCTCGCCTTTTACATGTAAACTATCAATAGCTACATAATTATTAAACTGATTAACAAGCATATCTGTTTTTGCTTTAAAATTAGCTTTATCCTTATCAGTCCACCAGTTTTTAAGATTACCATCGGCATCAAACTGAGCTCCTTCATCATCAAAACCATGTGTTAATTCATGGCCGATAATAGCACCCATACAGCCGTAATTAACAGCATCATCTGCTTCAGGGTTAAAGAATACGGGTTGCATAATTCCAGCAGGAAAAACAATTTCGTTCATTGCTGGGTTGTAGTATGCATTGATAGTTGGAGGAGTCATGCCCCACTCAGTACGATCAATTGGTTTGCCTAATTTAGTTACCATTTCGTTAAATGAATATACATTTGCGCGTATAAAGTTTTGTACGTATGAATCGTGTTTGATATCCAATGTAGAATAGTCTTTCCATTTATCAGGATAACCTAATTTCTTCATTACTTTATCTAACTTAGTCATTGCTTGTTTTTTTGTTTCTTCACTCATCCAATCACGACTGTTTATACGAACTCGGTATGCAGCAATCAGGTTTTCAACCATTTCGCCAACACGTTTTTTGCTTGCTTCAGTAAAATGTTTTTCAACAAATATTTGCCCTAAAGCATCACCTAAAGAACCATCAGTTGCTTCTAAAGCACGTTTCCAACGAGGTTTTAATGCAGGCGTTCCCATAAGTATATGACCATAGAAATTAAAATGTTCGTTAACAAAATCATCACTTAATTTAGAGGAAAATTGATCAATCAACGCCCAACGTAAATACGTTTTCCAGTCGTTTATTGAAACAGCTTTCATATCACGATTAAGCTCTGTGAAAAATAACGGCTGCGCAACAATTATATTTGAAATGTTTTTAATACCTACACCTTCAAAATAAACTGTCCAATTAAAATTAGAAGTTAAGTCAGCTAGTTGTTTTACCGTTTTTTTGTTGTATTGTTTTTCTGGGTCACGTAATTCAATTTTTGTCATTGATGCTTTTGCAAAATTGGTTTCGATGCCAAAAACTATTTTCGCATTTTTTGAAGCAACTTCAGGTTTATCGCCTAATAATTTGAACATATTTGTCATGTGCTCAATAAATGCTTTTTGAATTCCTAAAGTACGTTCATCTTTATTGGTGTAATAATCTCTATCAGGCAAACTAATACCTCCTTGTCCTAATTGAGTAATATACTCGGTACTGATTTTTGGGTCTTGACCAACATAGCCACCAAACATTGGCCCAACACCAATTGTATGAAGGTGTGCAACAACTTTGATTAGATCATCTGAAGTTTTTATTTTTTCGATAGCAGCAAACTCATCATTTAATGGTGTTGCTGCATCTTTATTTAATTTTACAGAATCCATTGCTAATGAATAAAAGTCTCCAATTTTTTGTTCATTACTTCCCGGTTTAGCATTTTTATCAGTAGAAGCGGAATCTAAAATTATCCTAAGTTTTTCCTGGTTTTTTTTAGCTAATTCGTTAAAGCTACCCCAACGGCTTTCTTCTTGAGGGATAACTGTGTTTTTAAGCCATTTACCATTTACAAACTGATAAAAATCATCCGTTGGTTTTACAGTACTATCAATATTAGCCATGTCAAAACCTGCAGTTAAAAGAGCATTATCATCTTTTTTTGCACCTCCATTACATGATGCAAGGGTAATTGCAGAAGCAACTACTGAAAATTTTAAAATATTTTTTTTCATTGTTTTTTTATTTGAATGCGAATTTACTTTAAATCAAGAATATAACAAAAGAAAAATTGTTGTATGGCAATTTTTAGTGTTAATTTTTTATGCTTTAGAGTTAGAAAGTTAAATATGTTAAAGTTTTATATTAACATTCAATTACTTTTTCATCTTCAATATAGACTATTAATTTTTTTGTAACCGAGTAACCCATTTGCGAAAGCAAATCGGCATATTTAAGAATTTGTTTTTTATGAGTAGGTTTTTCTTCTCCTGTTTTATAATCGATTAAAATTGCATTTTTTTCATTTATCACTACTCTATCCAAACGAAAAAGATCTCCTGTTGAGTCTATAATTTCGGCTTCATTTTTTATATTTAAACCTGCTTCAAAATACATTTGCAATTTTGGCAAGGAAATAATTTTCATTAACACATTTTGCAAGTTGTTTTTTTCTTTCACAGTTATTAAACCTTCCAAAATCATTGAATTTAAAGCAGGGGTGATATCATTACTCGTTTTTATTTTTGCTAATGCGGTATGAATCATTACACCATAATCTTTTTTTGTTTCTGCAAATTGTGTATTCCAAATGCTTGGAGCAGCTGCCCTCATTTTAATGCGATCTCTCCATTGATTTGAGTTGAAAGATAAAAGTTTAAAAGTGCTTGTTACCTCTTGTTTGAAGTTTGTGTTGGTTTTATGATTTACTTCTTCTCCAAAGGTGTAAATCGTTTTACTTTCACTCCATTCGTTATTAGTTTGGTAATAATAAGCGAGCATGTCGCTTATTGTTCCAAGCTTTTCTGGAGTTTTTCCTGGTTTTCCAGAAAGTATATACATACGTTCTTCGGCACGAGTAAGTGCTACGTATAATACATTTAAATTATCTAATAATGATTTGTTTTTTTCTTCTTCATATAAATCTGCATAAATTGTTTCTGTCAAATCTTTATTTGTTGGAACAATAGCAGAAGGAAGATTTGGTAATTTTTTGTTTTTTAAATCAATCCAAAGGTTGTTTTTCCCTATGTCAACCTTGCTATTCGAAAATGGTAAAATCACAACAGGGAATTCTAACCCTTTGGAACGGTGAACCGTCATAATACTTATTGCATCTATTCCTTTGGGTATTACTAAAGAAGCTTTCATTTTTTTTTCTTCCCAGTATTCCAAAAAATCATTTAGGTTATTATTGTTTTTTATGGAGTATATTAATACTTCATCAAGGAAAAATTGAATATATGCATCAGGGGTAGCATTGAGTTTAAATAAGCGTATCAATTCTTCCGAAAGTTCATACAAAGCCATTTTAGAAAGATCATTGACATTGAAATTTATACCTGTGGAATTTATAATGGCTATTATTCCAACTTTATTTTTTTTCAACAATACATCATCAATATTTGAATCTATAATGTAATTTTCGGCAATCAAATATTCAAGAATTTCTGTTTGTATAATATTATTGCTGGTGTTTGTTAAGTATTTTAAAAGCGAATGAAGAAAATTTATTTCGGAAGAATTACTTAATAACAATGAGTCAGAAGAAATTACTGGAATTTTATTTGATGTTAAGTAATTTGCAATATCGCTTCCATCACCATTTTTCCGAACTAAGATAGCAATGTCTTTTAGTTTGTAGTTCTGTGCTATTAAATTTGAAATTATTTCGAGAGTTCGGATTTTATTTTGATTACGGAATGCTTCTTTTTCCCCATCAATAAATTCTACTTGTACTAAACCTCCTTTATTATCGGGATTAAAATCTTGGGCTAATCCTGTATATATGGATTTATATTTTTCATTTAATTTACTTGATAATGTTTTGAAAATAGCATTGTTAAATTCGATGATTTCTCTTTTGCTTCTATAATTTTTATCCAATACTTGTGGATTGTGATTGCGAATTAATGCTTGCTCGCGTTCCAAAATTAAAGGGTTATCGTTATGTGCAAAAACATTTGGAAGCATAGAAAATTGTTCCACTTCTCCACCACGCCATCGGTAAATGGCTTGTTTTCCATCACCAACAAGCATTGTAAAGTGTCCATTAGCAAGCGAGTTATCAATTAAAGGTAGTAAGTTTTGAAATTGCAAAACGGAAGTGTCCTGAAATTCGTCAATCAAATAGTTGTTGTAGCGTTCTCCTAAACGTTCGTAAATAAAAGGAATTGGCTCATTCAATACAATTTTAGAAATCATTTTATTAAATTCAGAAATATGCAAAATATTGTTATCTACTTTATATTCATTCAGTAATTTTTCAATTTCATTTAATACAGCTAACGAATAAATGTTTTTATTAATTAAATTAAATAAAACATAATCAGAATATCCATCTTCTTTTAAAGCTTGAATAGCATTAAAACAAGCTACTAATTTAGATTTAACTGCTTCAATGTTATTTTTTGTATCCGAACTTATTTTCCCTCCATCCCATTTATCTTCATATATAGTTGCCTGTACATGGCTATTGGGTGAGATATAATCCATTCTACCATTTGCTAATTTCTCGAAATAAGACGCAATACCTTTATCTCCATAATAAAAATCTTTAGCGATTAATCCTGTATCTTTTATAATTCCAATAGCTTTTTCGGCTTCTATAATTACTGCATTTTTAAATGTTTTTAATTCTGCAAAAAGTTTGTCTTTAATTTTAAAAAAATCATCCACTTTTAAATGCCTTAATTTATCAATATACAAAGCACCCTCTTCGTTTAATAAATTTTTAGCAAAATTTTTCAAGTCATTTTCAATATGCCAGCTTTTTTCATCATCCGTTTTGCTTTCAGTATATTCTATCAACGCTTTTGTTAATTGTTCGTCATTCCCAATTTGAGCAATGAGCATGTCAATGGCTTGGCTTAACAATTTTTCATCATCCATCTCAATATCAAAACTCAAGGGTATTTTCAGGTCGAAAGCAAAGGTTCTAACTACTTTATGAACAAAGCTATCGATAGTTCCTATTGCAAAATCAGAGTAATTGTGAAGTATAGCAGTTAAAATATTTTGCGCTCGTTGGCGAATAATTTCGTCATCTAATTGTTGAATTTCATTTAGTTTTTTATGAACTTTTAATGCAGCAAGTAGTGTTTGTGTTCCACCAGAAATTGTTGAATAATCTTTTTCCGAAAGCTCTTTTAAAGATTTGATAATTCGCTCTTTCATTTCGGCCGATGCTTTATTGGTAAAGGTTACAGCCAAAATATGTTTATATGCTTGAGGTGGATTTGCTGCATCGTTTAATGATAAAGCAAGATATTCTTTTACTAATGTAAATGTTTTACCTGAACCAGCCGATGATTTGTAAATTGTAAAATTGTTAGCAGACATTTATGTATTTTGTTATATATTGCAAATTACACATTTATTAATTATAATTGTGTAACCCCTTTGTTTATAGTTTAACCTATTTTCAGAAAATTGCATCTGTGTAATTTTAAAGGATAAAATTAAATTTTAATGAAAAAAAGATTTATAATCATATTTTTATTGTTCACTATTACTTTCAAATTTTTGAAGGCCCAAGAGATCGGAGTTGTTCCAGGAAACATAATAGTTATGGTTAATTCAGTAAATGATGTAAATAAACTGATAAAAGATTGTGAATTTATAAATGGGATAAAAACAGATTTTAAATTAGATCGTATTCTTTCTCAATCTTTACAAATTTATTTGTTTGATTTTAATTCGGACAATATTAACCAAGATTTAATTTTACATTTTGTCAATAAAAATCCTCTTGTTAAAATTGCACAATTTAATCACACCTTTCAAGAGCGCGTTATCCCAAACGATACTCAATTTACTTCCATGTGGGATATGAATAATTTAGGAACAACAGGAGGAACATTGGATACCGATATTGACGCTCCCGAAGCTTGGGATATTACAACTGGTGGATTAACATCGCAAGGCGATACTATAGTTGTTGCTGCTATTGATGGAGGTTTTGATTTAACACATCCCGATTTAAATTTTTTTAAAAATTACAATGAAATAGCTGGAAATGGAATAGACGATGATGCCAATGGATACATTGATGATGTAAAAGGTTGGAATGCAGAAACAAATAATGATGCTATACCATCAGCATCGCATGGAACTCATTTAGCTGGTACTATTGGTGCAAGAGGAAATAATAATATCGGAGTAACTGGTGTTAATTGGTCAGTTAAAGTAATGGCAGTTAGTTATGGAAGTCCTAGCGCAGGTCAATTAGAATCTTTTGCTATTGCCTCATATGCCTATGTTCTCGATCAGCGTAAATTGTATAATCAAACAAACGGAGCGAAGGGGGCTTTTGTTGTGGCTACAAATTCGTCTTTTGGTGTTGACCATGGGCAACCGACATCGTACCCCTTATGGTGCGCCATGTATGATTCACTAGGTACTGTAGGCATTTTAAGCGCAGCAGCTACAGCAAATCAAAATTGGAATATAGATGCTGTTGGTGATGTACCTTCCGCATGTAATAGCAATTGGCTTGTTACAGTTACCAATACAACAAATACAGATTTTAAAAATACGAGTGCTGGCTATGGTTCAACAACAATTGATTTAGGCGCACCCGGAACAGCAATTATATCAACTACTCCAGGAAATACCTATGGAGTTAAAAGTGGCACTTCAATGGCCACTCCTCATGTTGCAGGTGCAATTGCTTTAATGTATTCGGTTCCTTGTTTACAATTTATGGCAAATTACAAAACTGATCCTGCTGGCGTTGCTTTAATGGTAAAGGATTCATTGCTTGGGGCTGTTGATTTAATTTCGGATTTAAGTATTGATAATTATCCTACAGTTACAGGAGGGAGATTAAATTTATTCAATTCTATTAAATCAATTCAGAATTATTGTACAACAACTACTATTATCGAAAGTGATAAAAAGATTGCTGATTTTGGGGTTATAAACGTGTATCCCAATCCTGCAACTGATTATTTACATTTAGTATATAGTAGTGATACAGCTATTGAAATTTGTATTACTAATGTATTTGGTCAAGAAATAAAACGATTACAAGAAATTGGAGATAAGTCAATAAGGGATAAAAGTATTGATCTTTCAGGAATCAACAAGGGTGTTTATTTTGTTTCTTTAAAATGCGGAATAAAAAAATCAAATGTCGTTAAGCTTATTGTTTATTGAAAACATAATTACCCACCCGCCTTCTTAGCTTTATAATTAGCATCAATTAAAAGTTTTACTATTTTATCGCGGTGGTCGCCTTGTATTAAAATTTCGAAATTTTTTACACTTCCGCCAACCCCACATTTTTGTTTTAATGTTTTTCCAAGTGCTTCTAAATCGGTTTCTTTTCCAATAAATCCACTAACGCGCGTTAATAACTTTCCACCTGAAATTCTGTCTAAAAACAGTTTTAAATTTTGTTGTTGAGGAGGTAATGTTTCGTTTTTTTCTTCCTGCTCAAATTCATAATTAAAATCCTTGTTTGTTGAATAAATAACCCCATTTATTTTATTTTTTTTCGACATGACTTTATGTGTTTTTTTTAAAATTACGAAAGTTTTTGAGACTGTTTTGTCTGTCAAAATAATTTACATATAATTATGGGTAATTAAGGTAGGATTTAAAAACGGCTTTTATACTGAGAATAATTACATTTGTTAGATCATGACAAAGGATACTAGGTTGAAAATTAGCAGAACAGAAATCAAGGAATTCCTGGACGAGAAGGTTAACAAGTACAATACGGTCGACTTTATAGCAGATGACCCCATCAGTGTTCCGCACCGTTATTCATTGAAAGAAGATATTGAGATTGCTGGATTTTTAGCAGCTACAATTGCCTGGGGCAACCGCAAAATTATAGTTAAAAATGGTCATAGGATGCTGGACATGTTCGGTGAATCGCCCTATGATTTTGTTATGTCTCATGATGAGCATCAATTAAAAAGGCTGGAAGGATTTGTTCATCGTACCTTCAGCCACATCGATTTAATACATTTCATTAAAGCACTAAAACACATCTATGAAGCTAAAGGTGGATTAGAAAAATTATTTAGTTCATTTGCTAAAAAAGATTCAGTTCAACCAGCCATACATCATTTTAAAAAAATATTCTTTGAAATACCTCATCCATCGAGAACTACCAAACATGTTAGTGACCCATTGAATGGTTCGGCTGCAAAGAAAATTAATATGTATCTGAGATGGTTAGTGAGAACAGACAAATGTGGTGTAGATTTCGGTTTATGGAAATCAATAAAACCTTCTCAATTAAGCTGCCCACTAGATGTACATTCTGGTAACATTGCAAGGGAGCTAGGTTTATTAAACAGAACGCATAACGATGCAAGAGCTGTTGAAGAGCTTGATATTGCGCTTAGATTACTAGATAAGAAAGACCCAGTTAAGTATGACTTTGCATTATTTGGACTTGGTATTTTTGAAGATTTCTAATTACTATATTTTATTATTTGCTATTTAAAAATGGCCGAACTTTGGGGTAGCTTACACTTCCATCATTTGTAAAAAATAGTTTCTATGGTACAATTACTTTCAAAGATAATGGATTTACTTTTATTTTAATCGTATTTACTAATTCAATCGGCTCACCATCAATGTGAGCAATAGCGTTTGTTTGTTTTACAATTACTTCTTTTATTTTTATTATTTCCATATGCGAAGAAAGGTGTAGTTTTCTTCTAAATAATTTAAAAACTATTGACGTAATGCTCAATAAAGAAATGTTTTTTAGAATAGCAATATCTAAAACTCCATCAGAACTATTTGCCAATGGTGCTATATGTGCATTGTTTCCCCATTGTGAGCCATTAGCAAAACTTATTAAAAATGCTTTTTTATGAATTGATTTTCCATCAATAATTAATTCATAATCCTGTGATTTGTATTTCCAAAATTCACGTAGTATTATTTTAATGTAAGAGGAAAATCCGCGCTTTCCGTAATTAGCAAAATTCCAACCAATCAGTGCATCAAAGCCAATGCCTGCAACATTTACAAATATTTCGTTGTTAAAATTTATTGAATCTATTTGAATTTCTTTTGCTTTATTAATAATACTCATAGCCATTTTAAAATCTAATGGAATGTTTAAATGCCTGGCTAATCCATTACCCGAACCCGCTGGTATAATAGCCATTGCAGTATTCGTATTAATTAAACCCTTTGCAATTTCATTTACCGAACCATCACCACCAACGGCAACAACAATATCAAAGTTTTCCACAGCAGCTTGTTGGGCTATCTTTGTAGCATGTTTAGGTGCTTCGGTATAAATTATTTTATGGTCAAAGATTTGTTTGTTAAGCTTTTCTTCAATAAGTTTTTCAATGACCTTTTTTTTGCCTATACCAGAAATTGGATTAATTATAAAACAAATTTTCTTTTTCAATATTTATGAAGTATTAAAACATATTTACCAATGCATTTTATTATTAATAAGGGATTGCTGATATGTTTGAATAATTGCTTTGGTTTTAATTTCCATTTGTTTTGAAATATTAGGCTCACTCAAAATTAAATTCAGTTTTAATAAACTATCCGTTTTATAATTATACAAATCGGTTGCTTTGGTGCCATCAAAAATCAGTGAATAATTGTCTTCAATTAATTGAAAAAAATCATTTCCATTATATGGCAATGCAAAGTGATAGGCAAGGGTATCAAAAACACTATTACCAAATGCGAAATAAGGATTGGGATAATTAAGGAAATCTAGAACCGAAGGCATTATGTCAATTTGTTGAGTTATTGTGGAATCGATACCTTTTAAATTGCTATTTGGCATAAAATAAATTATAGGAATGGCATTATTACCAATTTTGTTTGTGTAAAAGGGATCATTAGATATACCAGTATGATCGGCGGATAAAACAAAAAGAGTGTTGTTATACCATGGCATTTTTTTTGCCGTTTCAAAAAATCTACGCAAAGCATAATCGGTGTAGCCTATACACTTTTCAATTGGCAGAGGACCTTCTTTAAAGTGGTTTTTATATTTCTCGGGAACAGGAAAAGGGTGGTGAGAAGTTAATGTAAATAAAGTTGCAAAAAAAGGTTGTTGCTTTTTGTTAATTGTGTTTGCTGTATATTGCATAAATTCTTCGTCCCAGATCCCCCAATTGCCATCATAATCTTTTTCATTATTATATTCTGTTCGGCCATAATAATTATCATATCCAGCAAGGTTTGCAAAGGCATCAAAACCCATAGTTCCGTTGGTTCCACCATGAAAAAATGCAGTATAATAACCTTGTTGCTTTAATAAATCTGCTAAGCTGTTTATTTGATTACTCCCATAACGGGAAGTAATATAAGCTTCATTCATCCATGTGGGAATACTCGAAACAATAGCAGGAATGCCCTCTATTGAGGTTTTTCCATTTGAAAAAGCATTGCAAAAAGTTAAACTTTCATTAATTAACGAGTCTAAAAATGGGGTATATCCATTTTTTTTTCCATTTAATGCACCTATATATTCTTTTGAAAAACTTTCTAGGGCAACTACAACTATATTAATTTTTTTAAAGGGTTTGTTTTTAGGTTTATGATAAGGATTGAAGTGCTTTTGTAAGTCAGCTTCATTTGTAAAATATATTTTTTGTTCAATGCCTTCTACATCCAATGTTTTTAAGATTGTAAATGGAGTATTTACAACTAATGGAACGTATTTTACTGTGGTGTATTCGGCTGCAGTTACTGTGCTTATTGGTTTTAGTTGGCAGCCCCCTCGGTACCCTATTATTACCAATCCAATACAAATAATAAAAATTAGCGATTGTGATAAATAATGTTTGAGATTCCAAATACATTTATCAAAGTATTCTATTTTTTTGTATATATATAATAAAAGATATGATAAAGCTCCCCATATAATAAATACATACCAGTAGTCTTTTAAAAATAAAGGAAGCAATCGACCTAAATCATTTCCTATACCACCACTAAAAAAATTAAAAACATCAGCTGTCGTCCGTTTTAATGTAAACTGAAAATAAGCTAAATCAGAACAATTAGCTAAAATAGCAATGCTATTTACACTAATAAAGAGCCATTTGATGAAGGATTGATATCTTTTTTTTTCTCTAAGAGGGATCGGAAAAAGAAGCAATAAAATGAATAGCGAATTTGTAAGTAGGATTACCGATAAATCAAACCGAATACCGAAAAACATAATTCCAAAAAGCTCTCCAAAACCTAACTCCGAAAAATAGGATAAATTAAAAAAATAAAAAAGTATCCTACTAAAAGTATAAAAGGAAAGTAAAAGAGCAATGAGCTTAAATAGCCTTAGTATGTTTCCGAATTTATTTTGCATAAAATTTATTAGAAAGCTTTAAAACTCATTTTCTACAAAAGTAATAAAATGGTATGATAGAAAAAG
>CANCPZ010000062.1 GCA_947380175.1 Bacteroidota bacterium
ACATTTTTGGGCTTAACAAGTTTTGTAAACTTCAAAATAGAACAAAATAAATCTTGGGAACTTAAAAAAAACAGCGATGGAATATCAATTTACACGAGAAACTCAGAAGGTTCTGATTTCAAGGAATTAAAATCAGTAATGCAGTTAAAAACTTCATTATCAAGCATTGTAGCTTTACTAAACGATTGGGAAAATTATCCTAATTGGGTTTATAAATGTGAAAAATCAATCACACTAAAAAAAATAAGCGATACAGAGGTTATTCATTATCAAACAGTAATTGCTCCTTGGCCTGCTGACAACCGAGATTTTATTGTTGATGTAAAAATCAGTCAAAACCCATTATCCAATGTAGTTATCCAAAAAGCAATTTGTTTATCTAACTACATTCCACAAATAAAAGAATATGTTAGAATTACTGAATTTAAAGCTTCATGGATATTAACACCCATAAAAAATGGCATGGTTAATATTGAATATCATTTATTAGTAAATCCTGGAGGAAGCTTACCAGCATGGATAGTTAATTTAGCTATGATTGATGGACCTTTTGAAACGAATCTTCATTTAAAAGAATGGGTAAAAAAAGAAAAATATCAAAAACAAAAGATTAGTTTTATAAAAGAAATGGAATAAATTTATATCCATATTATTTATGGAATTTAATAAACTCATAAATTGTTTTTAGCAAATTATTACTTTTACAAATAGTTCCAATTAAATTTATCAAGAACAAAAACCATAATTATGCCTATGCAATCAATTGTTGACCCTATTGCAAAAGAAATACTTGAATCGGAACTTACTAAAAGTAAATTTGTACGTGATACAAATAATGGTGATAATGAAATTTACATTATTACCCACCACGACTCGCCTAACGTAATGTACGAAATTGGAAGACTGCGAGAAGTAACTTTCCGCGCTGCCGGTGGCGGAACAGGTAATAGCATCGACATTGATGAATTTGATACTGCCGATGCTCCATACAAACAACTAATTGTATGGAATAAAGAAGAAAAAGAAATTGTAGGTGGCTATCGTTACATCAAATTAAAAGATGCTCCGATTGTAGATGGAATTGTGCATGTTGCAACGACAGAACTTTTTAATTTTTCCGAAAAATTTGTAAATCTATATGTTCCTGAAACAATAGAATTGGGCCGATCTTTTGTTCAACCAAAATTCCAGCCTTCGGTTGATAACAGAAAGGGGCTGTTTTCATTGGACAACCTATGGGATGGCCTGGGAGCAATTGTGGTAGATAACCCTGATATAAAACATTTTTATGGTAAGGTTACTATGTACACCGATTTTAATGTTTATGCACGAGATATGATTTTATCATTCATGCATTACTTTTTTCCCGATTCTGAAAAATTAGTTATACCTATTGTTCCAGTACATTTAAAAACGGACGTATCGGAATTTTTAAATTCAATTAATGGATTATCCTACAAAGAAGCTCACCGAATTTTAGGGCAAAAAGTTAGAGAATATGGAGAGCATATACCACCACTTGTAAACGCTTATAATAATTTATCATCTACAATGAAATGTTTTGGAACATCTCTTAATACGCATTTTGGTGAGGTGGAAGAAACAGGTATTTTGGTTACAATTGCCGATATTTATGATTCAAAAAAAGAGCGACATATAGAAACTTACAAAAAGTAAGATTGTTGCTTTATTAAAAGTAATACAAATTGCTTATTAATGTTTATTGGCTTGTTTACATTACGAATGCGTAGTTTTGCAAAAATAAAATATACCCCCTATGGAAATTAAATCAGCGCAGTTTGTAATTAGCAATACCGATTTTTCTAAATGTCCGGCTGCAACCATGCCAGAATACGCATTTATTGGACGCTCCAACGTTGGAAAATCTTCGCTAATCAATATGTTGTGCGATAGAAAAAATATGGCTAAAACTTCGGGGAAACCTGGAAAAACACAACTTATCAATCACTTTATAATTAATTCGAACTGGTATTTGGTAGATTTACCTGGTTATGGTTATGCTCAGGTATCAAAAGATAAAAAGGATAAATGGCAAAAATTTATTCAGGATTATATTCTTAACCGCGAAAATTTAATGTGTATGATGGTTTTATTAGATGCACGATTAGAGCCACAAAAAATTGATTTAGAGTTTATGGACTGGTTAGGCGAAAATGGAATTTCGTTTGTAATGGTTTTTACAAAAACAGATAAGCTTTCGAAAACAAAAATTGCTAATAATTTAAATTTTTATAAAGAAGAAATGGGTAAGCATTGGGATGAATTACCCCAATGCTTTTATACTTCTGCAGAAAAAAAAGATGGCAAATTAGAACTACTTTCTTTTATTGGCGATGCTAATAAAGTTTTTAAAAAATAAAAAACTTTAGGTGCTATTTTTTCTTAGCTATTAATTCCATCTTTTCACCAAAATATTGGGCAAAACCTCGCATTTCTTTAGACGCTTCTACTTCGCCAGTAGCGCGTTCAAATGTGTCGGCCATTGATAAAAGTGCCTGATGATAAAACTGTTTCATTTCATCTACCAACATATCTTTTGTCCATAAATCAATACGAAGCGTGTTGTTTTCTTTAGCATCCCAAAGAGCAATCATAATTGCTTTACTCGAACTCTCCTCACCACCTTCAGTAGCGCTCCAATCAATTTTTTCTGGTAAATTATTTTCGTCTAAGGTTACAGCAAATTTTATTTCAGATTTTTTCATTATATATTACTTATTACAAATTTTAATAATTTTATTTTGAATACAAATTACACATTTTTATAAATTCGGCAAGTTGTGTATTAGTTATTTTTTAAAGCAGTTCGAGCAATTCGGAAATATTATTTTCCTGGTTTATACTTTGCTTTATTAAGTATTTTTTGAGCATCCGTCTCATTCATCAACTGTTCCAAAGTTATATGCTCATTTTTACTCATATATTGATTTACAATTTGCCAACCAACCCAATAACCTATTCGTGGTGCAGACTCTTTACTTAATGCTGTTGTAAAAGGCCCTTCACTTGTAAACTTCATTATTTCGGCACGATCGGTGGTGTATAATAATTTTTGTGCTGCAAAATAACTCCACACATTAAATTCGTTTTTTTTACAATAATCCATTTGTTTATTTGAATACTGCATCATTAAAGTATCTGCAACATTTGGTATAACCGCATCGACTAAATACATAATTTTTCCCATGTAAATCATGTCACTTAAAAAATCATTTTTATTCATATTGTATTTAAATTCATTCATCATCCAAAAACGAATAGCATCAGGCATAATGTTTTCTTTATTCATAAAATTACTTTTATAACGTGGCAGTGCCATCATTTTATAAAATTTACTATTGCTTCCTAAATACATTTCTAAACCAATTGCTAGCGTACTGTCAAGTGTTACAATAGAATAATTAAAGCCAGACATCATGGTAATTACTTTTGGCAAATTACGATTTGGAAAATAATGTTTAAAATGTTTAAAAGCATCCGTAAACTGAAATTTAAAATCAGCTGTGCTTGAATATAGTTTTTGACAATCTAAAAACGCATCGTGCATATTTGCATCCTTAATAAATTGTTTTATTTGATGACTATAAGACGAATCATGAATTCCTCCATTATTAATAATACCCCGAATAAAGGTGGTATAAAATTTTCCGTATTTTTTTTCTAGCTTTTTTGTATCATTCAAAACATTCGCTGTGTCAATATTAAAAATATCCTGATCCAACCTATTAATAGTTATTTCTTGCATTTTAACTTCCGAAACATCAATATCTTTTGGGTTATTGGTACATGCAGAAATGAAAATAAAAAGTGAAAGCATTATATAAAATGTGAAGCCTTTCATGTAAAAAAAATCGTTAGTTTTGTTTATTCGTTGCATAATAAATATCAATAATTCTGTAATGTTTTAAAAAACAAAATTATAAAAAATATGAAGAAGATTCTTAGTATAGTTACAATTGCTTTGTATGCTAATATTTCAAATGGCCAAGACGTAGAAAACAATCTTGTAAATTTTCGTTTTGGTTTAAAAATAACGCCTTCTATTAATTGGGATAAACCTGAAGGGAAAATTTTAGAAGGCAATGGTGCTAGAGCTAAATTTGGTGGTGGATTAATTTTAGAGTTTCGTTTGGCAAAAACAATATCTATTCAAACCGGAGCACAAATAGATTTAGAAGGATGTAACATAAAATTCAACAATGGCAGTTTAACCAATGTTGGCAACAATTCTGTAAGTTATTATTACAATATTTCAGACGATGCGATTGTAAAATATTCAAATGATTATTATGGCAGTGGGCAATACATTCACTATCAAGTTAACGAACGTAAATATAATATTACCTACATTACTATCCCATTAACGTTAAAAATGAAAACCAAAGAAATAGGGTCTTTCACATATTATGGACAAATTGGTGTAAATTCTTCATTTAGATGGAAAGCCACTGCAGATGATAAGGTGACTCTAATACAAGATGGTACAGCTAATGTTCAAACCCTTGGAACAACAGATACAAAATCAAATATAGAAATTTCGAAAGATGTAAGACCAATACATGAAACACTTAACTTAGGCTTAGGAGCTGAATTTAATCTTTCAGGAACAACCTCTTTAAATTTTGGCTTAAATTATATCCTAGGATTTACAAATGTTGTAAAAAACGAATCGGAATATTTGAAACGGTATGTTGCTGATGGTGGAAATTATTCGCCAAACAACTTATCAAACTTACCTCAAACATTAAAATCGAATGCTGTTGTTTTAACAGTGGGAGTATTATTTTAAAAAGTAATTTTTTATTATTTTAATCCCGAATTCAATAATTTGAACTCGGGATTTTTAGTATCATTATTGAAAGAAAAAATGAAAGAGAAGGAAGTAATAGTACACATTGTTAATTGGCTCAACGATTATTGCGAACAAAGTAAAACCAATGGTTTTGTAATTGGCATTTCTGGAGGCATTGATTCGGCTGTAACATCAACACTTTGCGCAATGACCGGCAAACAGGTAATATGTTTGAATATGCCTATTCATCAGCACAAAGCAGAGTACAATAGAGGGCATGAACACATTGATTGGTTGAAAAAAAAGTTTAAAAATGTAAGTTCTCATGAAGTTGAACTAACAGAAACCTTTAAAAGCATTAGCAATGCTTTGCCTGCCGATACACAAGATTGGCTTACAATGGCGAATACTCGATCGCGCTTACGCATGGCAACTTTATATGCATTTGCCTGTCATCATAAATTACTGGTTGCAGGAACGGGTAATAAAATTGAAGATTTTGGAATTGGATTTTTTACTAAATATGGCGATGGAGGTGTTGATATTAGCCCTATTGCAGATTTAATGAAATCAGAAGTTTATGCATTAGCGAAAGAGTTAGGTGTTGCAAATTCAATTCAGGTTGCAGCACCCACAGATGGATTATTTGCAGATGGGAGAAGTGATGAAGATCAAATTGGTGCTACCTACACCGAATTGGAATGGGCAATGAAACTGATTGAAAGCAAGGGTAATCTTGAAAATTTAACCGATCGAGAAAAAATTGTAATTGATATTTATTCACGCATGAATAAATCAAATCAACATAAAATGAAACCAATTCCAGTTTGTCATATTCCGAATGAATTAAAATATAATTAATTACTAAATACAAAAACACTTTGTAACTAAAAATGATTGAAAAACTATATTCATACTTTCTAAAAAACCCAACAATATCTACAGACACAAGAGATATAAAAAAGGGTTCTATTTTTTTTGCATTAAAAGGAGACAACTTTAATGGGAACAAATTTGCTGAACAAGCACTTAATTTAGGTTGTTCATTAGCTGTGATTGACGAAGCTGAATATAAACTTGATGATCGTTTTTTTTTAGTTGATGATGTATTGGCTAATTTGCAACACTTAGCAAATTTCCATCGCAAGCAACTAAACATACCTATTATTGGCATTACCGGATCAAATGGAAAAACAACTTCAAAGGAGTTGGTAAATGCCGTATTGAGCCAAAAGTACAAGGTACAAGCAACCAAAGGCAATTTAAATAATCACATTGGTGTACCACTTACATTACTAAGTATTAGCAATGAACATGAAATGGCTATTATTGAAATGGGTGCCAACCATCAAAAAGAAATTGAACAACTTTGCGCAATTGCCGAACCAAATTTTGGAATGATTACAAACATTGGAAAAGCCCATTTAGAAGGTTTTGGTGGATACGAAGGTGTAATTAAAACAAAAAAAGAATTGTATGATTTCATTAAAATAAACGGCGGTACATTATTTGTAAATGCCGACAATGAATTACTAAATAACCTTTCGGAAGGAATAGATAAAATTAAATTCGGAACCTCTAAAAATGCTGACTTTAAAGGAATAATAACTGATTGCAATCCATTTGTAAAATTCAAATTCAAATCAAAAAATGACATTAAACAAATTGATGAAAAACAAATTATTGCTACCCAATTAATTGGTAATTATAATTTCGAAAATATGTTAGCTGCTGCTTGTATTGGTAATTATTTTAAACTAACCGACGATGAAATAAAAAGAGGTATAGAAAATTACACGCCTTCCAATAATCGTTCACAAGTCATGCAAACAAAAAATAATTTATTATTGTTAGATGCTTATAATGCAAATCCTTCAAGTATGCGTGCTGCCATCGAAAATTTTGCTCAAATAAATCAGCCAAATAAAATGGCCATATTGGGCGACATGCTTGAATTAGGTGAAGAGAGCAAAAATGAGCACGATGCAATTGTTAGTTTATTAAAAGAAAAAAATATTTTAAATACGCTATTAGTTGGCCCTCATTTTAAAGAATCAGGAAAAATGATGAACGCAAAAACGTTTTTAAATAGCGACGCTGTTATTGAATATCTAAAACAGCATTCAATTCTAAATTCTACTATTTTAATAAAAGGCTCGAGAGGGATAAAGTTAGAAAAGCTTGTTGAGTTTTTGTAGAATAATAACTGCTATTGCAACTTAGGGATTTTTATAAAAACTGCAAAATATTACTAATCCTTTTTTTCAAAATCCATCCTAATACGATATGCAACACCTAGATTAAAAATAGGATAACTTTTAAGCGGTGTATAAACTGGATTAAGTGATGAAACATTATTTGTATTAAATTCATACATCCAAGGATTTTTACCAATAGAATAGCCTACCTCACCAAAAAACAATATTTTTTTGTAAACAAAATAATCAACAAATAATTTAATCTGCATTTCGTCATATCGAACGTAATTATAATGCTGCTCCTTTGATAAGCGAAACGAACGTGTAAGTGATTTAAAATTTAATCCTGCATATAATTTATTTTTTACAATATTAAATTCTGCCTTGTAATTGGTTGGTAAAATTCCGTAAAGATTTATCCTTTCAGACACTTTCCAATCTACCCCAACCAATGGGATAAAAAAATCGCCAAATGCTTCTCTATTATAATACAAACCTGCTTTTATTTTAAGCTTTTCATTAGGAATAAATGTTTCTAAAAACACGCCACCTAATTGGTAATCATAATAACTTATTGCACTATTAAAATCACAGGCTACTTTAGGCATTACCATTACAAGTGTTTTTAACTTTTTGCTTTTCGATGAAAACTGAAAACCTAATGGCAATGCAACATTGTATAATTTTGATGTAGAAGCTGAATCAGAAGTAAGTGTAGAGCTTATCATCTCTGTATTTAAACGAAGTAAAAAAGTGCCTTTTATACTTCCTGTTGTAATTTCTTTGGGTAAAAAAAAGTTAAAAAAATAGTCGTCTGTTTTATTTTTCCATTTTATATTATCCTTGTAATTTGATGAAAATGTTTGGTAATTAAAACTTACAATATCAACAAACGGCTGGGAAAACGAAGTATTTGAATTTAAAATTACAAAGGCATAAAACAGTAGCTTATATTTTTTCATAGAGCAAAGAAATAAAAAAATCCCGAATAAACTATTCGGGATTTTGAAATTACCAATGTAGTAATCTATTTATTTTCTGATTCAGTTTTTTTTTCGGCTACTTTATGAAACTTAATCCCTATCATAAATTCATGAGTTCCTGAGCTGTATTTTTTTATATCTGTTGTAGTAAAATCATATGAATAAGCAAATGTTAGATTTTCCTGCAAAGTATATCCTATCATCGCCGAAACAGCATCTAAATATCGAAATGCACCACCTAACCAAATTTTATCTTTGTAAATTGCGCGCAAACTCAAGTCGAATTGAACAGGCGCAGGCTGAACAAACTTAACACAAGTTGATGGTTCAAGTTTAAAATCATTGCCTAAATCAAACCGATACCCTCCAGTAATATAAAAATGAGTTGCTAATCGACTTTGCGAAGAAACAGCACCTTCAAAATATTTCATTTTATTTTCAAATATTTGTGGCACACTTGCGCCTAAATACCATTTATGATCGGTTGAATACGCATAGATTCCTGCACCAAAATCAGGTGTAATTACTGACTGAATACCATTACTAATTGCCAAATCTGGGTCACGCAACAAAATTTTAGAACCATCCACAGTAAATTGCAAAACACCTCCTGATAAACCCATTGACAATTTAACTTTATCACTAACTTTTAAATGATATGAATACGAAAGATAAAAACCTGTCCGGCGAGTTGGACCAACAATATCGGTAAATAACAAGCCACCTAAGCCCACTTTTAATGATTTGGTTGGGCCATTAACACTTAATACATAAGTGCGAGGAGCATCCGTTATTCCAACCCACTGATAACGAGTACTCGTTAAACCTTCTACATATGGTTTACTTCCTGCTACAGCTGGATTTATAGCGTAATTATTAAGCATGTAGTTGCTATAATGGGGCAACTGCTGTGCAAGCAGCTTTGTTGTTAAAACAACCAAAAAAAATACTAATAAAAACTTTTTTAATAAATACATATGAATAAGCGTTTAAATGTTACTATATATTTTTAATTAATTCAACTCCATAAAAACTTAATGGAATTATCGAACAATTGTTATTGGTCCAGTTTCCGGTTCAGGGAATTTAGCATCGTTCAAATTAATAATATAATAATACGTACCTACAGGTAGCGATTGTCCTTTAAAAACACCCTTCCAATGCTCTTTATATCCTACCGACTGGAATAACAATTCTCCCCAGCGATTGTAAACTTCCACTACACAATTAGGAAACAACTCAATGTTATCAATTATCCATTCATCATTTGCACCATCTCCATTTGGAGTAATTCCATTACCATGAACAATATTAGGAACAACAGTTACAACAACAGAATCGCTTACCGAACAACCCAATGCTGTAGAAACAATTACCGTATAAACAGTAGTTGATGAAGGGTTTACAGTTGGATTAGCAGATGTATTGTTGTCAATTTCTACTAATGGTGTCCAAGTATATATCGCACCAGTTGTACTAGTAGGATTTCCACCAATTGTCACACCATATCCATTAAGTATAGTAATATTAGAACCAGCATCTGCATCGGGCAATGGATTTACTATTACATCAACACTGTCAAAATTTGAGCAACCAAAACCATTGTCTACCTGCAAATAATAGTGTGTAGTATCAATGGCAGGATTTACAGAAGAGCTTGCAGAATTACCAACCAAAATATTGGTAGGAGTTTGAATTTGATACCAATTATAATTAGTAACATTAATACTACTTCCTGATCCATTCAAAATATAAGCACCCGACTGACAAAACATAGTGTCTCTACCAGCATTTGCAAATACAGAAACTGTTGCTGGCACAAAAATCGAATCCTTAATTATACAACCGTGCGAATCTGTAACAGAAACACTATAAGTTGCCGTTAACAACCCTGACAATGAATCGTTGTTTGGTAATAACGGATTTCCATTCCACAAGTAATTATACATAGGTATTCCGCCTGAAACAGTAACATTAACTTTACCATCAGCAATTGTATTACAACTTGCATTTGTTGAATCATGAACAATTGTTAATTTAGTTGGGCTACCAACAGTTGTTGATTGCTGAGCTGTACAACCATTTGCATCTGTTATGGTAAGCGTATTTGCAATTCCTGCAACAAAACCAGCAACAGTTGGTGTTCCCTGTCCAAACAAAGGAACTGGAGACCAAGAATAAGCATATTGCAATGTTCCTCCAAATGGAACAACAGTCAACGTATCATCAGTACCACCATTACACAATGGTTCAACAGTACTAGCTAAATTAAAGCCTATGGATGCAGGTGCTGTTAAAGTGGCTGAAGAAACACCAATACAACCATTACCAGTTGTAACTTGAACATAATAAGTACCATAACACAATCCTGTGGCTGTACTAGTTGTTTGTAAAGGAACTGTAGACCAAGAATAAATATAATTTGGCACCCCATTGGTTACAACTACCCCAGCGCTGCCATTGCAATTATTAGCGCAAGTTGGATCTATTGAAGTTGTAGTAAGTATAGGACCATTTGTGTTATTTAAGGGAACTATTACCGTTTGTGAACAACTGGAAGCTGAACAAGTAATTTTAACAGAGTCTACCCCAGCAGGTAACCCACTAAGACACGATAATGATAAAGCTGGATTTCCATTCCACATATAAGTATATGCTCCTGAACAACCTGTAGGATTAACACATATACTTCCATTGGAAAGATTGCAATCAGGCGCATTTATTATTGTATTAAAACTAATAGAAGGAGGTTCTGATATGGTTACTGAATCTATAAATGCACAACCTGTAGAGTCTGCTATCTGAACAAAATAAGTACCAGCACATAAATTATTTATGGTAGAGGTTGTTTGTCCTCCTGGTAACCAATTATAAGTAAAAGGTGGAATCCCTCCTACAGGAGTTGCCGCAGTTACTGCCCCATCACATAAACCAAAACATGTTACTGGTGTAGAGCTAATAGCTATACTTGTAATACCTCCTAAGTTACTTACTGGTACAATAATATTGGCAGCACAACCAACACTATCAGTAATACTAACCGAATATACTGCTGAACATAAAGAATCGGCTAAATTTGTTGTATCACCATTGCTCCAAGAATATGTGAAAGGGCCTAAACCACCCGATGCTACAAGTGTTGCCTGACCATTACATGCACCACAGTTAGCTGATGTAATTGACGCAACAGCAGTAATGCTGGAAGGTGCCGTAATTGTAGTATCTAAAACAATTGAACAACCAAGTGAATCTCCAATTGTTACATCGTATTTACCAATACAAAGTGCTATTGCAGTATCATTTGTTTGATTTAAAGGGTCGTTCCAAACATAGGTATACAAACCATTTCCAGTTGTTATTTGAACGGAAGCAGCGCCATTACAATTTGTGGCACATACCAAGTTTTTGGTGCTAATTACAGCGGTAAGTGGATGCGATTGTCCAACCGTAAACGAATCAACATGAATACAAGAAGTAGAATCGGTTATTGTTAAAGTATAGGTACCAAAACATAATCCACTAATCGAATTAGTTCCTTGTCCCACAGGGTTTCCTGGTGACCAAGTATATGTATAGCCTAAACCTAATAGTGATGGAGTACCACCCGATACATTCGTAACAATAGAGCCGTTACAAACTCCATTACAAGAAGCTGGAACAATAGTAGAAGCAAAAGTTAATGGTGTAGGTTGCCCAATAACAATCGGACTATTATAAACACAACCATTCGCATCGGTAACCTTAACATTGTAAGGACCTGCACATAAATTTTTTGCAGTATCATTTACTGTAGCGGCCAAATCGTTCCACAAATAAGTATATGGTCCTACACCACCTGTTACTCCATCTATAGAAGCTACTCCAGAACAAATACCATTACATGAAACATCTACAATTGTATTTGCTGTAGCGGAAGGTCCTCCCAAATTATTTAATGTAATTGCAAATGTTTTACTACAACCAATACCATTGGTAACAGTAACATGATAAAGCCCTGCCGAAAGTTGGGTTCCATTTGTAGAATCAATCGTACTTAAGATGACTGCTGGAGGGGGAGTTTCCAATGCCGACCAAGAAAAAATATAATCATGCGATGGAATAGTTGGCGTTACAACAATACTTCCATCATGTGCATTGCAATTTGCTAATATAGTATCTATCATTATTGGAATAGGAAGTGGATCTATAAGTGAAACAACGAAAGTTGCCGAGCAAGCCATTGAATCAATCACATTAAAAGAATACGGATTTCCATTTGCACATAAATTAGAAACCGAACTTGTTGTTTGTCCAGCTATCGGACCAGAAGTCCATAAATAACTATAAATAGATCCGGTTCCACCAGACGGATTAAGATTAATACTTCCATTACAAGATGCATTACAAGTAGGGTCAAGAACAATAGCGTTTGCTAATATTGGAAGTGGGTTCACAATAATAGCTGAACCTAATGCAATACACCCTGCAGCATCAGTTACTGTAACATTATTTGTAGATCCACATAACCCACTTATTGAATCCGTGGTTTGTCCACCAGACCAAGAATAAAGGTAACCAACAACAGGTATTAACGAACCTCCAACGGCAGTAACTTTAGCTATTCCATCGCAAGCATTATTACAAGTAACATTTGAACTGACTACTGAAACAACAGGTGCATTGGGATTATTCAATAAATAAGAAAACGTTGCTGAGCAAGCTAGAACAGATCCATCTGTTATAGTTACAGAATAAGAGCCTGCAGGTAAATTTGTTATGCTAGTATTACCCGGTAATAATGGAGAAAATGTACCCGACCAGACTTCTGTATAAGTAGCAGCTGCTCCTCCAGAAGGAATCAATGTAATACTTCCATCACTAGCATTACAATTTGGTAATTGAAATGTTGCATTATCAATTATTGGACTAGTTACGTTAATGGTCACCGTGATTGGTAATCCAGCACAGCCATTCGAAGTTGGTATTACCGTATAAACTGCTGTTCCTGATGTTGATCCAGTAGCGGTTAAGGTTTGCCCTATCGTTGATCCTGCTCCACTGGATGCTCCTGTAACATTCGTTGGAACTACAGTCCAAGCATAAGTGGTACCTAACAAACTGCTTGTTAAAGCTATGGAAGTAGGTGTGCCACTACAAATAGTTTGACTAGCGGGTGTAGCTGTTACAACTGGGATTTCGTTTACTGTTATACTGCCTGTTTTACTTACTTGTGGTACACAGGAACCGCCTGATGTGGTTACTGTATAATTAAATGGACTTCCTACGGCTGTCGTGGGTGTACCACTGATCGTAAATACGCCGCCTGAAAAATTGCCACTTACGCCTGCGGGTAAGCCTGTTACACTCGCACCTATTGCACCGCCACCTATCGCATACGTAATATTCGTTATCGGTGTTTGCTTACATACGGTTTGTGCATCCGTGCCTACAGCTGAACTTAACGATATCGTTGGAACAACATCTACTTTTATACTGCCTGTTTTACTTACTTGTGGTACACAGGTACCACCTGATGTGGTTACTGTATAACTAAATGGACTTCCTACGGCTGTCGATGGGGTGCCACTGATCGTAAATACGCCGCCTGAATAACTGCTACTTACGCCTGCGGGTAAGCCTGTTACACTCGCACCTGTTGCACCGCCACCTATC
>CANCPZ010000063.1 GCA_947380175.1 Bacteroidota bacterium
GATGCATAAAGCAATGCCACTTGTTTTTCGGATAATCCCATAAAAAAGAAACTATGGGTTGTATGATCTTTACCTCCAATAAATGGAGATCGACCTTTTGAGATTCGATTAATTACTACAGATATCGTATCTATTATTGGTATTGCAAAGGCTAGTATGGCTACAAAAAATTGTTTCGATTGAATTAAATTTTTGTCTATATCCTCTGTGTTCCAAAAGTAAAGAATGCTTATTGCTGCTAAAAAAAGACCTAAAAATTGGCTACCAGTATCTCCCATAAACATTTTTGCTGGATACCAATTGAAGTATAAAAAACCAATTAGTGCTGCCATTATACCTGTTAAAAGTAGAATGTGTATGTTTTGATAATCACTATTTAAAAATATAATAAATAATGCATTCATAATTATAGTTATAGATACAATGGTTGTGATAGAATCCATGTTATCTAACATATTAATTGAATTCATTAATCCTATTACCCAAAATAACGTGAGCATATAATCAAAATAAATATTTGAAAAAAGTTTAATGTATGTACCTGTAGAAATTAGTATAACACCACAGCTTATTTGTATCAAAAATTTTAATAAGGGTTTTGTATTGTAAGCATCATCAGATAATCCCATTAAAAAAGCCAAAGTGCTAGCGGCTAAAATTCCAAGCAATTGTTTGTCAAGTAATATGGATTGCTGTCCAAAAAATATAGGATAGCTGGCAACTGAAAGTAAAAATATTAAAAAGAAAGAGATTCCTCCTAATGACGGTCTAGCTTGGGTATTCCATCTAATTTGAGATTCATCTAGATTTCTCATTCCAAGCGTTGAAACAAATTTAATAAATAATCCATTTATTAAAAACGATAATAATGTTGCAGATAAAAAATAAGAAACATAAACTAAAATAAGGTAATTTTTTTCTTCCATAGCCTATTAAATATATTATTTAAAATCTAAAATTTACTTTCGAAATTTTTGAATAATTTACCGTCTTTGTCTTTTTCAGATAATTTAAATTTTTGATTGCCCCAATTAATATTTAAATCAGAATCATTCCAAAGAATACAGTCTTCGGATGCTTTGTTATAATAATTAGTGCACTTGTAAAAAAAAATAGTATCGTCCATTAAAGTACTAAATCCATGGGCAAAACCAGGGGGAATCCAAAGGGCTGTTTTGTTAGTTTCGGAAAGTTCAATATCAAAATGCTGTCCGTATGTAGCGGATTTTTTTCGTATATCAACAACAACGTCTAAAACAGCACCTTTAATTACTCGTACTAATTTACCTTGAGCAAATGGTGGGTTTTGAAAATGTAAACCACGCAAAACACCTTTTTGAGACAATGATTGGTTATCTTGAACAAAATCTATATTTATTCCCAATTCTTTTAATTTCGAGTTATTAAATGATTCGAAAAAATAACCACGATCATCTTCAAATACTTTAGGTTGAATAATTAGTAAATCAGCAATTTTTGTTTGAGTAATAATCATAAATTATTTTGAAAATATTCTTTTTAAAAAAGATTTTTTTTGTTTCTCTTTTGCGCTTTCTTCGTAATAACCATATCCTGTTCCATATCCATACCCATACCCATACCCATATCCATATCCATAGTTAGATCCATAGCTATATCCGTAGCCTTTACTTTCTATATCTACCCCATTAAGAATTACGGATAAATTTTTGATGTTTGCTTCATTATATAAACGGTCGGCATTTTGAATGTAATGTAATTTTGAGTAGTTAGCTCTGAAAATATAAATTGGATAATCAGCTCTTTTAATAATTGTAATACCATCACTAACCAATCCTACCGGAGGATTATCAATAATAATAAAATCATAAGTGCTTTTTAATTCTTCCAAAATAGTATCCATGTATTTGCTAATAATTAATTCGGAAGGATTTGGAGGTATTGGACCTGCTGTTATGAAATCTAAATTTTCTAAATTACTATGCTGAATAGAGTTTTCAAGAATGCTTTTTCCTATTAATAAGGTACTCATTCCAATTGTATTTGGAGCATTAAAGCCTAAGTGGATTTTAGGTTTACGCATATCTAAATCTATAATTACAACTTTTTTTCCTCCAAAAGCAATAATACCAGCAAGATTGATAGCAACAAATGTTTTCCCTTCACCCGATACGGTTGATGTTACAGCAATTAATTTAGTTCCAGGCTCATTGGAAATAAATTGTAAGTTGGTACGAATCGATCTAAAAGATTCAGCAATCATTGATTTAGGGCTTTTATCAATTACCAATTGGGAAATAGGAATTTCCTGTTTTGATTTAGGTACAATTCCTAAAATACTTATTGATGCTCTTGTTTGTTTAACAATTTCATTTAAAGAACCAATGTCGTTGTATGAAATAAATTTTAAAAACACAATACCTAAGCTTAAAACCAAGGCACAAATAATCGATATAACATAAATCATAATGTGATTTGGAGAAACAGGCACATCTGAATTAGTAGCTTTAGCCAATATCACATTTTGAGAAACATTTCCAGCTTTTGAAATTTCATATTCGCCCTTTTTTTCCAATAATAAATTATAATATCTTTCATTTATGGCATATAAGCGCTGTAGGCGATTGTATTCAACCATTTTTTGAGGGCTTTTTTTATCAGATCCTCCGCTGATGGTAGTTCCTGAGCTATCGTTTTTAGTGGTTTTACTTGTTTTAGAAAGCAGTTGATCTTTTCTCGTTGAGAGATTTCGTCTATAAGATTTAATACTTTCATTTAAAAGCTTTTTTTGAATACCAATTTGAAAATCCATTGCTCTTACAGATTCACTGTTTGGAGTAACATCATACAACATTTCTTCTTTTTGAATAAGAAGTTTTTGTAATTGGTTAATAGTAGATGCAATACTTGCTTCTGTAATACTTCCCGAAAGCATTGCTATTAAACTATAAGTATCAACACTTTTCGAATTATCAATGTTTGATTCTATTTTGTCTATTACTTTTTCCTCAAGCTCTATTGCTGTAATTTGGTCTTCAATATTAAAACTCGGATTATAGCCCGTTTTAACCAAATTAGTTAGAGGAGGGTTGTTTGGATTGTCAGCTTGAGGGAAATTTTCTCTTTTGAAATTTTCAAGTGATATTTCCGATAATTTTAATTGTTCAAAAACTGATACAAGCTGGTTGTCAATAAAATTAATTATGCTTGTTGAGCTTTGACCTGTTCTTTCTACAGATTGCACTGAAAATTCGTCCATCATTTTGTTAACGATGGCTGTAGCTTTGTCTGGATTGAAATCAGAATAGGTTATAGAGATTGTTTTTGCACCTGCATTTAAAATACTTACCAATAAATTTTGCTGGTAATTTTGTACAAATGAATTTGTGTCGTTCATTTGAAAATAATAGGTGTTTTCCTTTACAAGTTTTTGTTCTTTTAGTATTGCCGCGTAATCTTTGATATCTAATTTTAAATCAAACTGTTTAAGTTTAATCCATTTTCCTGTTTCGTAATTGCTTTCAAACGATTGTTCTCCAATTTTATAATATATTTTACCATGAAGCGTATCTAAAAAATCAACATAGATTTTTGTGCCAATAATTTCGGGGCTATTTATTTTTACTTGGGCAATAAAGGGTGTGCTTGTATATAATTCATTTGATCTGAATGTTCCTTCGGCGTAATAGCTTATTTGTAATTGCAATTTTGATAATACACGCTTTAAAAATTCTCTAGAACGAAGCTGTTCTAAGCCTTGGTCTAAACTATTATCCGCACCTCCAAAATCTTCTACTTTTAGTAATCTGCTGGATTGGTTAGAGCTTTGAATTTGAATTTGTCCACTTGATTGATAAACAGGTAATGTATATCTCAAATAAAGAAAACTTCCAGTATATGCTATTCCAAAAAATAGTAAAATCCAAAAAAAGTTTTTGCGTGCCATTAACAAGAATAAGCCTAATTCAGCGCCACTGAAATTAGACATACGTTCCTTGTATCTGTCTATTTCGCTTGTTTTTTTAGATAAATCGTCTTGTATCATTTCCTAAATCTATCTTATTATTTTGTAAGAAGTTTACTATAACTAAAAATAATAAATGCCGATGTTATTAAACTGATTACTGGAGTTATTTCAGCTAATATTGTGCGAGCTACTTTTATTTTAGGTTCAATGTAAATAAGGTCATTTGCTTGTAGAACCATATTGCCACTATTAACCCCATTTATCGTTGATAAGTTTAGTAAATACACTTCGTTTTTTAATTTATTTTTTCGAATTAATTTTACCTGAGCTGCAATTCCATTTTCAGGTATACCTCCGGTTAAAGCAATTGCTTCCAATACAGTTGTGTTGTTTCCTGAAAGTGGCAGTATTCTTGCGCTATTACCTACAAACACGATTACTTTTTTATTGGTTACATTTAACATTACAAATGGTTTTACAAAAAAAGCTGAAAAGCTTTCTTCCAATAATAGTTCTGCCTCTCTTATGGTTAGTCCACTTAGCTTCCTTCTTCCTAAAACAGGTAGTTTGGCGTTTCCATCCGATTCGATAAGGAATTGCAGAGGGGTACTTAAACCACTTCCAGCAGAAATGTTTGTAAGATCAATTAGTTTGAAGCCGTCGTTGGAATATATTTTAAATTCAATAATATCGTTCGGTGATAATATATATTCAACAATTTTAGTGGAATCAGGAGCTTTTGTATATTGATAAAGTTTCCCTGTTTTAAACATAATGCTGGGGTTTACAAGATTACACCCCGAAAGAAAAATAATCAAACCTGAAAAAATAAAAAGTTTACGCATACTCTTGTGTGAAAAATAATATAAGATACAAAGTTAAAAAATATTCTGTAACCCCTATAAAATAGTCTTAGGTTGTTTTTCTGTCAATTCTTTGTAAAGTTTTTCCATATCATTAACTAATCTTGTAAAATGAAATTGTTTTTTTACATGTTCCCATCCTTTTTCAGATAAAGACGAGCGTAAATTATCATTTTCAATAATTTTTAAAAGTTGAGATGCAAACTCTTCGATATTATTATTTTCGCAAAGTAATGCGGTTTCGTTGTTTAAAACTACATTTTCGATTCCACCTACATTTGTAGTAATAATAGGTTTATTAGCCGCTTGCGCTTCAATTAGACTAACTGGTGTTCCTTCATTAAAAGATGTAAGAGCTATTATATCGCTTCCTGCAAGTACAATGTCAATTTCTTTTATCCATGAAGTGAAAGTTAAAAGTGTTTTTTCGTTTTTTTGTGTTCCATCAACAAATGGAATATTTAATTCGTTGGCTTTTGACTCAATTTTAATTCGATCTTCACCATCTCCAACAATAAAAGCACGAATTTTTTTAGTTGTTTTTTCGGAAACTATTTTTAATCCTTCCAAAAATAGCGTATGGTTTTTTACAGGTACCAGTCGTCCGATTATTGAAATTGCTATTTCATCATCATCTAACTTATATTTTTGACGAAATGCTTTTCGTTTTTCATCCTTATTTTCTTGAAATTTGCTTAGGTCGAATCCTAATGGGATTACGACTACTTTTTTGCTTTTGCAAATTCGATGAATATTTACTAATTCTTGTTTTTGTATTTCGCTGATAGCAATAATAGCTGTTGATTTTTTAGCTAAATAGCGTTCGATATTTTTATAAAAAGTAGTTTTTGATTTCCCGAAATAGGAATGAAAAACATGTCCATGGAAAGTATGTATAATAATTGGTACTCCACATGAGTGAGCAGCTAAACGTCCTAATGTACCTGCTTTTGAAGCGTGGGTATGAACAATATCTGGTTTGAATTCCTGGATTATTTTCTTGATTTTTTTGTAAGCTAAATAATCATCTTTTAAACTTACCAATCGTTTCATTTCCTTGATAATAATTGGTTTTAATCCAAGGTCTTCGACAATAAAATCAGAACTTTCTTCTGTTTCATCTTTTTCTCCACCAACAAGTAGTGTTTCATATTCGTCTGAAAGATATTTGGTTAGGTATGTTACATTATAAGTAGGTCCACCTAAATTGAAACGATTAATTATACGAAGAACTTTAGGCATATTTAATTATTACATGTTTTTTTCCACCAATACTGAAATACAATCATTGCCCATGTTTGGGCTACTGCATCGTTTGGATTGTTTGAAAATAGTTGCGCTTTTAATTTTTTTATTTCTTCGGGATTAAAAATTCCTTGTTTAATGATAAATTCATCTTTTAATAAATCATCTGTAATTAATGACTTTAATTCACCTTTAAACCACTTTAGAAGAGGTACCTCAAAACCTTTTTTTTCTCTGTTGTAGAGTTCTTTTGGTAGCTCATTTTGAAATGCATCTTTCAGTATTTTCTTTCGATGATTATCGTCTATTTTGTAATTTACAGGTAATGAAAATGCAAAATCTACAATTTTATGATCGAGGAATGGTACACGCACTTCAAGGCTTTGCCCCATACTCATTCTATCAACTTTTATAAGCATATCGTTTTCTAAAACAAGCTGCATATCTGTTAGTAAAACTGAATTGTAGTCGTTGTTAATATGTTTAAGTATTTCTTTTTTTCGTTTTTCGGCTTCTTTGTTTCTGTTATTGTCTTTTTTTATGAAAAGTTCATCTCCGATATAACCAGCCCACTTAGCCCACTGCCAATACCTTTCTTTCTCAGTAAGCTTCATTCCTTCGGCAAATTTTTCTAATTGGCGAATTCTGTTTCCAGCTTTCGTATTACGAGATTTTGGTAATTGTTTAATAAATGGGTATGCTGCTTTAACAAAGTTTGCTTTAAATCCACCTTTACGAGCCCTTAGTTCGGCAGCATGTTTATTGTATCCAGCAAAAATTTCATCTGCACCATCACCAGAAAGTGCAACCGTTACATTTTTTTTTGTATGCATACTTAAAATATTAACTGCCAAGGCTGATGAATCTGCAAAAGGTTCGTCAATATAATCGAGCATCTCATGTAAGTTGGCAAATAAATCTTTGTTAGTTAATTCAAAAACGGTGTGGTTGGTATTGTATTTTTTTGCTACTAATCGTGCATAATGGGTTTCATCGAATAGTGGTTCGTCTTTAAATCCAATAGAAAAAGTATTTAAGTGGGTCGTGTTTTTTGCTGCAATGGCCGTTATGATGGAAGAGTCAATTCCTCCACTTAAAAAGGTTCCTAAAGGAACGTCAGAAATCATTCTATTTTTTACCGACTGTTCTAATAAGTTTTTTAAATCTTGTTTTGCTAAGTCGTAACTTTTCGGATTTGCAATTTTAGGTGCATAAGGAATTTTGTAATAAAATTCTGTTCTAATTTCCGCTTTTGAATTAATTGTTAAAAAGGATCCAGCATCAATTTTTCGAACATTTTTAAAAATAGAGTATGGGGCTGGAATATAATTTAAGTGAAAATAGGTTTGTAATGATACTTCATCAATTTCCTTTGGGATATCAAATGCAATTAAGGCTTTCATTTCGGAAGCAAAAGCAAAGCGTTCGCTATCTTTATAAAATAGTAATGGTTTTATTCCAAATCGATCTCTGGCAATAAAAAAATCTTCATTTATATTATCATAAATTGCAAAGGAAAATTCCCCATCTAGTTGTTCTAAACATTTTTCTTTTTCGATTATATACAAGTAAAGTAGAACTTCTGTATCGCTTTGTGATTTAAATTGAATTCCTTTTCTATCGAGTTGCTTGCGCAAGTGTTGGTAATTGAATATTTCGCCATTAAAAACAATTGTAAATCTTCCCGAACTATCTGTGAAAGGTTGTGAAGCAGCATTTGACGTGTCAATAATCGATAATCTGCGGTGCCCTAAAGCCGTACTTTTGTTGTAGTAAAAACCTTCCCCATCAGGTCCACGCTTTGATAATGAATTTGTAGCAGCCGTTATGTTTTTGATGTATTGTTTGCCTTTTTCGTTAAAGGCCATAATACCCGTAATACCGCACATAATTTTAAATGTTAAATTAAGCCACTTTATTCTTTGTGAAAAACTTTGTTAATATACAAAAAATCATTCATGTGATTAATGACATTTATTCTTTTTTATTTGTAACACCATAAATTTATACCATAAAAGATGTCATCAAGCTTAATACTTATTTGTGTAATTGCTTATTCTGTTTTGTTGTTTGGTGTAACCTATTTTACCTCAAAAGGTGCAGACAATGAAAGTTTTTTTGTTGGAAATCGTTCTTCAAAATGGTATCTGGTAGCCTATGGAATGATAGGAGCGTCACTTTCAGGGGTTACTTTTATTTCTGTTCCAGGTGCTGTTGGTACTACCTCTTTTTCTTATTTACAGGTTGTTTTAGGCTATTTAATTGGTTACATTGTAATTGCGTATGTGTTATTACCTTTATATTATAGGTTAAATTTAACTTCAATATATTCATACCTTAAACAACGTTTTGGAAATTATTCTTATAAAACAGGAGCTTTCTTTTTTATTTTATCGCGTACGGTAGGTGCAGCATTTCGTTTGTATATTGTTGTTAATGTGTTGCAAATTTTTGTTTTCGATTCGCTAGGTGTTCCGTTTATTGTTACTGTAGCCATTTTTATTGGCCTTATTTTGTTATACACGTATCAAGGTGGGGTTAAAACGATTGTTTATACAGATACTTTACAAACTACTTTTATGCTACTTTCTGTAATTTTATCAGTTGTATTTATTAGTCAGCAATTAAATTTGAATGTTGGAGCTCTTTATCATAAAGTTATAGATAGCCAATATTCACAGGTTTTATTTTACGATTGGAAATTAAAATCATTTTTCCCTAAACAATTTTTTGGTGGTATGTTCATAGCTATTGCTATGACCGGTTTAGATCAAGAGATGATGCAAAAAAACATCAGTTGTAAAACACTAGGTGATGCTCAAAAAAATGTACTCACTTTTACTTTCGTTTTGTTTATTGTAAATATTTTGTTTTTAGTTTTGGGAGCACTACTTTATATTTATGTAAAGGAATCTTCAATACCATTAATGTTGGATGCAAATGGTAAAATTATTTCAGATAATGTATTTCCTATAATTGCATTAAATAACTTAGGTACATTGTCAGGTATTTTTTTTATTATAGGGTTGATATCAGCAGCGTACCCAAGTGCTGATGGGGCTTTAACTGCATTGACAAGTGTTTTTTGTATAGATTTTTTGGGCTTACAAGACAATAATATAAAATCGGAATCCGAAAAAACAAAAACTCGTCATATTGTTCATTTTTCATTTGCCCTTATTTTGTTAGTAGTAATTGTAATATTTAAGCTTGTGAATGACGATGCTGTAATATCAAAATTATTTACTTGGGCCGGATATACGTATGGCCCATTATTAGGGCTTTATTCCTTTGGTTTGTTTACAAAAAACACGGTGAAAGATAAATTAGTTCCTTTAATCTGTATTATTTCCCCAAGTATTTGTATTTGGTTAAATTATAATTCTGAAGCGCTATTTAGCGGATATAAATTTGGATTCGAAATGTTAATTTTAAACGGATTTATAACATTTGTAGGGCTTTTAGTAATATCATCTAAATCAACAAAAGCTTAATAATTTTTTAAATTACTTTTTATAATAGAATCTTTTTCGGCTGGAGAATATTTGTAATTATATTGGTATAGCGAACCTTCCCAATCACCATAATTAGGATTTGGCAAAACAATGAATTTTTTACCAAAATCAGCTGCATGTTGTTGAACATTTAATGTGCGTTCATCTGAAGTCTTTTTGTCGAATAATTCACTAAAATCAGCAAGGTTGTCGCCTAATAATAAAACAATATCGAATTGTTCTGAAACAATTTTCCTTCTCTCTTCTTTGCTTGAAGTTGTTTTTTTTAGCATTAAATGAGTGCTATCCGCATAAGGAAATCCAAATTTTTGTAAATTTTTTAAGGTTGCTCCCCTTTCTTTTTCGTTTCTATTAGTAATGTAAAACACTTCCACATTTTTGGATTTACAATATTTAAAAAATGTTAAAGCTCCAGCCAGCGTATCACTTTTAGCAAGGTTGGTCCATTCCATCCAAGCGTTTGGTTCATAGTCTTTTCCTATTAATGCCTGGTGAACAGCCGAAGGACTATTGTCTAAAACTGTTTCATCAATATCGGTAACAACAACACGTTTTTTTGTTTTGGACGAAGGGGATTTTAAGGTTTGCTCTAATCTTAATTGAGCAATGTTATAGGCTTGAAAACACAATGCTTTGTATTCAGCTGATTTTTGCTGATAAAGTGATGTAAAAATTTTACCATCAGCAACAAGATTTGATTTTGTTTGTATGTCAGTTTGTGATTTGCAAATAACTGATATTGCTATAAAAAAAAGGAGAATCGTTTTTTTCATTTTATTTAATTATTAATTGCTCGGGTGATGAAATTACAATCTCAGGTTTGTCTTTATATATTTTAACAACACCTGTTGCGCACACATTTTTATTTATCAAAAATTCAGCTGGATTGTATTTGAAGCTAGGTAAATCAGCTTCAAAAATCATGACAATAAAAGGTGTTTCTGGATACGGCTTGTCAAAATTTAATTTTACGTTTTTTTTCTCGCCTTTAGAGATATAAGAATCAACAACTTTACCGCACACTGTAATTGTTTTGCCTTCATAAAATTTTGCCGAATCAACAGAAACAGTTTGTGAAATAGCAATTTTTGTTATTAATACGGTAGCAATAAATAAAATTGTCTTTTTCATAATAGCTTTTTTAGAATGCTAAATTAATCTTATTTTTATAATTATGCTGAAGAATGTTAGTTCGGAAAATGTTAAATGGCAATATTAGCTTCCAATTTTTATTTTAAATTTACACAGCTATTTATGTGGATTGTTATATTTTCATTCTTGATTTCTCCTTTATCGATTTTTGCTTAATTATTTTCAATATAAATAACTAACTTAGCTGATGGTATTAATTTAAATAAAAATGAAACGCTTTTTAATAATATTTTTTTTGTTTTTTGTTTTTTGTATGGGCTTTTTTTCATGCAAAAAGGATAAATCTGTAGGGCTAGACTTTGGGTACAATTATTTTCCGGATAAGGTTGGAAGTTATGTTATCTATGATGTGGATTCTTTCTATTACGATGACTTTTTTTTTCGAACAGATACTTCTAAATTTCAGATAAAAGAAAAAATACATTCTATTTATTTAGATAATCAAAATAGACCAACTATTCGTTTAGAAAGGTACTATAAAAAATACGATGTAAATATCCCTTATAATTTAATTCCATGGCAATTAATTGATGTGTGGGTCGAAAATAAATTAGATTCACATGCTGAAAAAGTAGAAGAAAATGTTCGTTTTGTAAAATTAGTTTTTCCTATAAAAGAAAGTCAAACTTGGAATGGCAATGCTCAAAATACCCTAGCTGACTGGACTTATAGTTACGATTTTTTTGATCAAGCTCGATGGGTAGGAGGTATTCATTTTGACTCTGTTTTGCAGGTAAATCAATATGACGATAAAGGTAAATTTATTCAACAGCGCCAGCTGTATACTGAAAAATATGCCCGTAATGTTGGTTTGGTTTATAAACAGGTTATTGATATAAAATCGCAAATTCCGAGCACTGCAACACCTGCACAACTTCAGGCATTTTATGCGAAACCTATTTTAGAACGTGCAACCTCAGGTTTTAAATACACCTATACAATAAATTCTTATGGTACAGAGCCTTAATTAAGTATGAAAAACATTTTTACTTTATTTTCAGTTCTTATTATACAACAATTTTTAATTGCTCAAACAACTGAAAATTATTTAATTGAATTTAAGAATAAAACAGGCTCTAAATTCTCAATAAACAAGCCTTCCGATTTTTTGTCAGAAAAATCTATTCAAAGAAGAGTTAATCAGAATATTAAATTAAATTCGACTGATTTGCCTGTAAATCCGGATTATGTATTGGGTGTTAAAAGTATCGGAGTATCAGTTTCAAGTCAGTCAAAATGGTTAAATGCTCTCTGTGTATCAACTACAGATATTTCGAAAATAAAACTAATAGAGCAATTACCTTTTGTGAAAAATATTGTATTGCTATCCAATTCTTCATCAGAAAAGTTACCTTCAAAATATGATTTCGAAAATTATAAATCTTCTACGCCTTATGAAAAAACAGATGCGTTAATAAATGCGAAAACACTTAATTATGGGTTGACTTTTAAACAAGCTAGTCAAATTAGTGTGGATTGTTTGCATGATCAAGGTTTTTTAGGACAAGGAATGACCATAGCTGTTATTGATGCAGGGTTTCAAAATGTAAATACATTAGCAACCTTTGATAGCATGTTTGTAAATCATCATTTGCTAGGTTGCCGTGATTTTGTTACTGGTGATACAATGGTTTTTGAAGATTATATTCACGGAATGAATGTACTCTCATGTATGGCTGGCAACCTTCCTGGTCGAATTGTAGGAACAGCAATCAATGCAAATTATTGGTTACTCCGAACTGAAAATATCTCCTCTGAAACATTACAGGAAGAAGTTGATTGGGCTATAGCAGCTGAGTTTGCAGATAGTGTTGGTGCCGATATAATAACATCGTCATTAGGATATAATAAATTTGATGGAGGCATTGGAGACCACTTTTATTCTGATATGAATGGAAATACAACTATAATTACAAAGGCTGCCGATTTAGCAGCAAGTAAAGGTATTTTTGTTTTAAGTGCAGCTGGTAACGAAGCATCTAAACCATGGCATTACATCGCTGCTCCTGCTGATGCAGATAGTGTTTTAACAGTTGGAGCAGTTGATTCAATAGGTGTTATTGGTTCATTTAGTTCTAGAGGTCCAACATCTGATGCAAGAATAAAGCCTGATGTTTGTGCTCGAGGTGTAAGTGCTTATGTTGCAAATTTAACAAATGATGTTTATACTCAAAATGGTACATCGTTTTCAACCCCAATAATGGCTGGTGCTGTAGCTTGTTTGTGGCAGGCAAATCCTACAAAAAATAACATGGAAATATTCGCTGCTATTCAAAAAAGTGCAAGTCAATATTCTACTCCTGACTCAATTAAAGGGTATGGTATACCAAATTTTTGTTTAGCAAATACATTGCTTATTGGTATTGATGAATATAAAATTAACACTAATTATTTGGATGTTTACCCGAATCCATTTTCAACCGATTTTAATGTTTCTTTTTATTCGGAAGAAAAACAAATAATTAATATAGAAGTTTTTGATATCGCTAATCGTCTTATTTTTCAAGAAGAAAAAAATATAAATCCTTATAGCAGCAATGTTTTTTATTTTCCTGATTTAAATAATCAATTGACTGAAGGTGTATACATTATTCGTGTTGTTACAACTCAAAAAGCATATTGTAAAAAACTTATAAAAA
>CANCPZ010000064.1 GCA_947380175.1 Bacteroidota bacterium
AAAATTAGAGCATTTTTAAGCTAGTATTTCGAGATTAACCAAACTCTACAAACAAACTAACCCATAAATTAATCATTTAAATAAATTAGATTTTATGTAGAAAATCATTTTATTACTTTTTATTCCAATGATATTTTATCAACAATAAAAAAAATCACCAATAACAAACCTTAATTTTACGCTTTCAAAAATAAAATTAATGTCAGTAAATTATTTAGACGAGTTAAATCCAATACAACGAAAAGCCGTTGAATGTATTGATGGTCCTGTAATGATTATTGCAGGAGCTGGTTCTGGAAAAACCCGGGTGCTCACCTATAGAATTGCCCACCTAATGAAAAAGGGGGTTGATTCTTTCAATATTCTATCGCTTACCTTTACTAACAAGGCTGCAAGAGAAATGAAAGAACGTATCTCTAAAATTGTTGGTTCGGCCGAATCTAAAAACATTTGGATGGGAACATTCCACTCGGTTTTTGCTAAAATATTGCGCAGCGAGGCTGAGAAGTTAGGTTATCCGAGTAATTTTACAATATATGATACCGACAATTCAAAAAGCCTTATTAAATCAATCTTAAAAGAGAATAATTTAGATGAGAAGATATATAAACCAGGAAGTGTTTTATCGCGAATTTCTTCGGCTAAAAACAATCTAATTTCTGCGCAGGCATACCTTAATAATAAACAAATTGAAGAAGAGGATCGGTTGGCAGCAAAACCTAAAATGGGAATTATTTATCAGGCGTATGCTAACCGTTGCTTTAAAGCCGGCGCCATGGATTTTGATGATTTGCTATTTAATACCAATATTTTATTACGAGATTATCCAGCTGTGCTTCACAAATACCAACATAAGTTTAAATACATTATGGTGGACGAGTATCAGGATACTAACTTTTCGCAATACGTAATTGTAAAACAACTGGCTGCCGCCTACCGTAACATATGTGTTGTTGGCGATGACGCTCAAAGTATTTATGCTTTTCGCGGCGCAAATATCCAAAACATTTTAAATTTCGAAAAAGATTATTCGGAATTGCAAATTTTTAAGTTGGAGCAAAACTACCGTTCTACAAAAAACATTGTAGGTGCTGCAAATGCTGTAATTGCAAAAAATAAAGAACAATTAAAAAAAAATGTTTTTACAGATAATATTGAAGGTGAATTAATAAAAGTTATAAAAACCGAATCGGATAATGCCGAAGGTAGTTATGTGGCTAGTTCAATTTTTGAAACAAAAATGAATGAGCAAGCACAAAACCGAGAATTTGCAATCCTTTATCGCACCAATGCTCAATCGCGTGCAATGGAGGAATCCTTGCGAAGACAAAATATAGCATATCGTATTTTTGGAGGTTTATCGTTTTATCAACGGAAAGAAATAAGAGATTTATTGGCTTATTATCGACTTGTAATAAATAATAATGACGAAGAATCGTTAAAACGGATTATCAATTATCCTGCACGTGGAATAGGAGATACAACTGTTGATAGAATAATTGTTGCTGCAAACGATCACAATATAAGTTTGTGGAAAGTGATAGAACATATCAACGATTTCGAAATTGGATTAAATGCGGGAGCCAAATCTAAAATTGATGATTTCAAAATAATGATTCAAAGTTTTTCGGCTGAATTAAAAACTAAAAATGGATTTGATTTAGGGCAACATATTGCCGTACATTCCGGAATTTTACGTGACTTATATGCAGATAAATCTCCGGAAGGGGTTAGCAGACATGAAAATATCCAAGAGTTACTAAACGGGTTAAAAGAATTTTCGGAAAGCGAAATTGAATTGAATGACATTGGTGCAGAAAATGGAAGTGAAAATCAACCAGAAAATGAAAATCAAATAAAAAACATTAATAACGAAGATATTATTAGCGAAAAAAAAGAAATAAACACTGGTTTGCTTTTTCAAGATGATTTAGAAGAACCCTCAAATAAGAAAGATCCTGAATCAACGACTAAAATAAATGCTACACTTGATTTGTTTATGCAAGATATAGCACTGATGACCGATGCTGATAAAAAAAACGAAACAGAAGAAGATAAAAATAAAGTTGCATTAATGACAATACATGCAGCAAAAGGGTTGGAATTTAAGTATGTGTATATTGTTGGACTAGAAGAAAATTTATTTCCATCACAAATGTCGTTAACCGAAAGGGCTGATTTAGAAGAAGAACGCAGGTTATTTTATGTTGCCCTTACACGTGCCGAAACCCGTGCAACCCTTACCTACTCTACTTCACGATACCGATGGGGGAATTTGATACATAGTGAACGTAGCCGTTTTATTGATGAATTGGATGAAAAATTTTTAGAGCTGCCAGCTGAAAACCATGGACGATTATTTGGAGACGAGGAGCATTCGCCCAAGTCTAAAACATTCACAAGTAAAACTAAAGAAACATTTATTCAGCGACCGGTTATAAACAAAAAATTAGTCAAAATAAATACAGCTGCAAAAAACACTTCCGATTTCGATACAGAAAGTTTACGAAATTTGCAGGTTGGAATGCAAGTTAAACATGAGCGTTTTGGTAGTGGAAAGGTGATTAATATGGATGGTGATTTTCCAAATAATAAAGCGACTGTTTTTTTTGAAGGTATAGGACAAAAACAATTGCTAGTAAAATTTGCTAAGTTAACAATAGTTAATTAGGCAGTTTGATAATTGTCTCAGCAATTAGTTTTAACATTTCTATTTTAATGAAATAATATTATGCTAAAAAAAACAATATACCTTTTCCTGAAAAAATTTGGAAAAAAATATGCAAAATCAATGCCTGAAAATTTAAAAAAAAATTCAACCAGCTCGTTTTATGATTTTAAATTAAAATCAATTGAAGGAAAGGAAATAGATTTTTCAATTTATAAAAACAAGAATATACTAATCGTAAACACAGCATCTGAATGTGGATATACCGCTCAATACGAAGAATTAGAAAAACTTCACCAAACACACGGTAACAAAATAATTATTCTTGGATTTCCTTCGAATAATTTTGGTGGACAAGAACCTGGAAGTAATGAAGATATAAAACTTTTTTGTCAAAAAAACTACGGTGTAAGCTTTCAACTATTCCAAAAATCAGATGTTATAGGAGAAAACATAAATCCGCTTTACTTTTGGCTTACTAATAAAGAACAAAATGGATGGAATGAATTACAACCTAAATGGAATTTCTGCAAATATTTAATTGATAAAAATGGAAACATTACAAATTATTTTTCTTCGGCTGTAAGTCCATTAAGCAATGAAATTACTGACAAATTATAATTACAACTTAACCATTTTTTTTACACTACGTTTTTTGTCAACAATAAAAATAAGTGAATACACACCTTTTGCTAAATGAGATATATCGATTTGTTTTTTAGTTGTTTCTAAAACAACTGTCCCATTAACATCTATAATAAAAACAGTGAATATTTCCCCTCCTTTAATAGTTAAAATATCGGAAGATGGATTTGGAAATATATTAAAATCCATCTCATTGTTTAACTCATTAAAACCTGTAAACTGACTCAATTTATATTTTCTAAAAAAGAGCCAAATTTTTTCAGAGGCATTAAAATCCTGATTGGTAACAGCAATTATAAAGGGCGATCCGGGCCATGTGTGAGCTCCTCCAATAATTTTATACAATTCAACACAAGAGCCATAAGTACCACCATTATAAACATAATGCTCGGCGGTACATGCATCTGCTGAACTTATATTAGGAACATTATTAAAAACAGGCGTAGTGTTACAATTATTATTTGTTACCCAATATTTTACAACAGTATCAATTGCTAAAGAGCCCGACATGCCTGTATAGGTAACCGTTGGGTCATTTGTTCCACTAATTTGCATAACAGGAACAGCACGATTAGGCACACATGTGGCTCGCTGAGATGTTGCCATAGTACCCGTTACAGAAGCTATTGCTGCAATTCTATTATTTAATGCGCAAGCTAATGTGTGGCTCATATACCCACCATTACTCATGCCGCAGGAATAAATACTACTTATATCAATGTTATATTGATTACTTAAGGTATCAATTAAATTGGAAATAAATTCAATATCATTTACACCCGCCCCAAAACCTGCATTCCAATAAGGTTGCCCATTAAGGAACGTACCATTTGGATAAACAACTATAAAATTTGCTGTATCTGCAATTGGTTTGAAGTTCGAATACGCTTGTTCGGCGCTAGCACTTGAAGTATAACCATGTAAATCAAAAACCATTGGTCGAGCAATAATTCCAGTATATGCAGCTGGAATATAAACTCTGTAATTTCGGTAAATACCACCCGACTTTATACTATCAATAATGGTGGTTTGAGAAATTGCAAATGTATTTAACAAAGCAAAAACTAAGAATGTGAGTAGTTTTTTCATATTAAAATTCACTTTATGAAATTAGTATATTTGGTATATAGAATTTTATAGATTTAAAATATTACAAGTCAACTAAAAAAGCCATCGTATCTATACCATCAGCATAATCAGTCAACTTTGGACACTGTGCATCTCCAAATGGCACTGCGTTTTTTATTGAATTGCTATGAGATACCACACATTGAATTTTTTCTTTTTCAATTTCTAACAAATTATTAACGCTTTCAATATCATCATAATATTCAAAGAACAACACTCCTATTGGCGATGAAAAGCCAACATCTTCTTTTAATAATAAAAAATTATTATCTAGTAACGACTTTTGGTTGCTCATTAAATAAACTGTTCGATTATAATCGTAATTATTACCATATTTATTATTATTAATTATGTATTGATAATCAAAAATAGCTTCATAAAATAAATCGAATTTATAGCCTTTTGGAACAAATAATTTAGAAACATTGCGGCAACCTAAACCAAAATATTGAAAAATATCTTTTCCTAAAAGCGATAGTTCTTTTGAGCTTTCATTAGCATCAAGCACCGCAACCGAATTACGGTTTTTACGAATTATATGTGGATACTTACCAAAATAATAATTAAAATATCGAGCCGAATTATCGCTACCTGTTGCAATTACGGCATCAATATTTTTTAAGGGCCCCTCCGTAAACTCAATTAAATTAGCAAACGCTGGATCAAGAGTAATTAATATCTTTGAAATAAACGGAAGTAATAATTTATCTTCCGAAGACAATTTACCAACAAATTTATTACCCGACATTAACACACAAAACATATCGTGAAACCCAACCATTGGTATATTACCAGCCATAATTACCGCAACAACCTTATGCTTTTTATTTTCGTGCAATGATTTAACATAACCCGAAAGCCAGTCAATCAAAAACCCTTCATGTAAACTATTTGAAATTTCAGAAATAGCACTTCTTACATTTTGTTCGGTAAACCATCCATTATAAATATGCACCGTTTTTATTAACTCCTCAAAATGCTCGTAAAAAGCTTCATTTAGCAAATTCGCTTTTTGTTTTTCACCTTTTTCAGCAAACTGCTTTAAAAACACACCAAGTTTTACAAATGTTTTTATTCGATTATCTAATACCATTTTTATTTTTATACAATTTAAATTGCAATGTATTTGGGCCAATTAAGAAGGCGCATATCATTTCTTATTCTCTTAAAAACCTAGTTTGATTTATTGTTTATTAAGTGAAAAAATGAATTCATTTATTATATTTGCAAATAATTTAATACACAAAACTAATAAAAACAATATACTTTAATGGCAATTAAAATTACAGACGAATGCATTAACTGTGGAGCATGTGAACCAGAATGCCCTAACAATGCAATATATGAAGGTGGTAACGAATGGCGTTTTTCGGATGGAACATCCTTAAAAGGAATGTTTACATCTAAAAGTGGATTAACTGTTGATGCTGAAACCCCTGAAACTCCAGTTTCTATGGATATTTACTACATTGTTTCCGATAAATGTACTGAATGTGTTGGTTTTCATGATGAGCCTCAATGCGCTGCTGTTTGTCCTGTTGATTGCTGTGTGGATGATGAAAATTGGAGAGAAAGCAAAGAAGACTTATTGGCAAAAAAAGGAACGCTGCACATTCTGTAAACAAATTATTTCTATAAAAATGTCATTCTGTTTGTAATAGAATGACATTTTTTATTTTATGCACATTTCAAGTTTATTATTATTTTCAGGGCTACATTTACAATACTAACAGCAAAATCATATAATCCATCAAATAAGTATTTATGGATTTGCTTTAACCCATTGAATGTAGAGGCTTCTATTTGATTGATATAGTTTCTTTCGAATAATCGAATAGCATTCTCTAAACTTATTTTATCAATATTTTTCATTTTAAAAGTTTGTGTGCAACTTGCTCACAGTACACATTTTTTTCCTAAGTGGGAATAGATATAAAAGTTTCAGGTGTTAATACATTTATTGTTGCTTTTTTATAATCCTTAATGTTTCTTGTAATTAAAATTGTCAAGTTATTTTCAATTGCACAACAATATTGTATTGCGTCCTCAAAGTCATTAAAATCAGAAGCGACAGCTAGGTCTATTGTTTTGCTGTCAACAGATAATACGTTGACAATAGTTTTAAATTTTCCAATTATTTGTCTTGAATGGGTTGTAGAGTATTGTGAGCGCAACACGTAGTCTATGTTAGCAAAAGAAAGTGATGAAACATACATTTTAATTTTACCATTGTCGGCAAGCGAAAATAAAATTTCGGCTGTTTGGTTAAAAGGTTTTCGGCCTGATAGTAAATCAATACAAACATCCGTATCAACAAATACTTTAGTCATGTTATTTTGTGTATTTGTTTAACAGATGTTTTTTATAGTCTTTTTTATAATCAAAATTTTTAGGTAAGTCGAGCACACCCGATAAACTTTTTACCAAAGGTGTTACCACTTGATTATTTTCAGGGTCAACAAGTAAATCAAGGTACGATTCTACTAATTTTGAAAGGCTAGTATTTTTCTTCTTAGCATATATTTTAGCTTGTTCAATTATTGAATTGTCAAGCTTTAAAGTCAGTTTAGTATCCATGTGTAAAAATTTATGTACGTACAAATATAATATAATTATACGTAAATAAAAAAACATGTTTGGCGACCGATTGCCTGATGATTTAAGTGAGGCAATTTAAGTAAGTAAATAGAATCTAAATTTTGTTTGTAACGGCCTTTGTAACATTTCTATATACAAACGAATTATAGATATGTCTTCTTGCAAATCGTCCTTGCGAATCGGCATTTACCAACTTAATATAAATGCCTCTTGAAACCCCAAAATATTCATACACACTACCATCAAAAAAGTTTATTTTAAGTGTTTGTCCTTCGTATTGAAAATCCGAAATAGTGGATGTTGTAGTTGTTGCAGTATAATCAGCAAGGTTTGATGCTTGCGTTTCGGGAGAAATGCTTACTAAAAAATGATAGGCTTCAATTATCGTTTTGCTTTTTTCTTCAGCTTCTAGTTTTAACGCGTTATTTTCAGGAAATTTATCCGGATGACACTCTTTCATAAAATCGCGGTAAACAGCTTTTAATTCTTTTAATCCCGATTCTTTGGTTACCCCTAAAAGCTTTCTGTAATCGCCAATTCTTTTCATCTTATTTTAAAAAAAATAGTATTATGTTGGTTTTGTTCCTTTTTTAAGGGTGGCAAAAGTACAATTTAATATTTTAAGAATTAATTTAATTGTTAATTGGTGCTATATCTTTCATTTTTAAAAACGATTGTTATAAAATATAATCGGTACTTAAAAAGTTTGATTTTCGTTCTTCAAGAATCTCTGAAACAATTTTTTTATTAAGATCCATATCTTTTACTGCAACCATTGTACGTATTGAAAATACACGCAAAGCATCAAAAACACTTAGTGTTCCTTCTGCCGAATCTTTTCGTCCATTAAAAGGAAAAACATCTGGGCTTCGTTGACATTGACAATTAATATTAACTCGACAAACCTGATTTACAAGTGGGTCAATCAATTGAGCTAATTGAGTTGAATCGGTTCCAAAAATACTAACCTGTTGCCCAAAGTTAGAATCAACCATATACTGTATGGGTTCCGATATACTTTTAAATGAAAGAATAGGAATTACAGGCCCAAATTGCTCTTCATTGTAAACTCTCATTTTAGAATTTATTGGATATAAAACGGCTGGGTAAACAAATGATTCAAGCGTTTCGCCACCATCTTTATTAATTATTTTTGCTCCATTATTCACGGCATCATCAATAAGTTCTTTAATATATGTTGGCTTATCAAATTCTGGAAGCGGAGTAATAAAAACACCATCTTCCCATGGCATACCCATTTTTAATTTCTCGAGCTTTTCAACAAATCGCTTATTAAAATCTTCTACAATATCTTCATGAACAAAAATTATTTTTAAAGCTGTGCACCTTTGCCCATTAAATGAAAGACTTCCTGAGATACATTCATTAACAGCTAATTCTATATAGGCATCGCGCAAAACTATTGCCGGATTTTTTGCTTCAAGACCTAATATGGATCGTAAACGATTTGGTTTTGGGTGTAACTTTTTAATAACATTGGCAACTTTACTCGAACCGATAAAAGCAAATACATCCACCTTCCCACTTTCCATTAGTTTGGCAACAGTTTCTTTTCCATGTCCATAAATTATATTTATTACACCTTTAGGAAAACATTCTTTAAAAGCATTTAATAAGGGATGAAGCAGTAGAATTCCATGTTTGGCAGGTTTTAAAATAACCACATTACCCATAATTAATGCAGGAATAAGTAAAGCGAACGTTTCGTTTAATGGGTAATTGTAAGGCCCCATACAAAGTGTAACACCTAAAGGACCTCTACGGATTTGTGCATAAATTTCATTTTTCTTTTCAATTCTAGAGCTTTCTCTATCAAGATTTTTAAGTGCTTCAATAGTATCAATAATATATTCTATCGTTCTATCAAATTCCTTTTCAGAATCTTTAAAAGGTTTTCCAATTTCCCACATTAGCCATTTTACTACATTCGCCTTTTGCTCCTTCATCATTTTGACAAACATAAGCATATGCTCTATTCTGTTTTTTACCGACATGGTAGGCCACTCCCCTCTTCCTAAATTATAAGTTTGTTGAGCCGACTGTAACGCTTCGAAAGATTCTTTTTCACCAAGTAATGGATAAGAACCTAACCTTTTTCTTGAAATACGATTTCCTTCCTTAACAAAAACTGGCGAAAACACTTCTTGAATGGAACCATTCCAAATTTTTAATTCTCCATCAACTAAATATTCTTTTTGATCTAATTGTTTTTCAATAACCATATTTAATGGTATAGTTAATTCTGCTGGAAATATGTTTGCTAATTTTGTTGATTCTTGCATAGTTTTAAAGTTGAATACTTAATTGCGAAGTAAATGTTTTTTTAATCTCAAGGTGCCCAACTATTACAAATGTATTCATTAAGTTATGCCAATCAAATGTTTATTGCGACAATAATAAATGGATTTTTTTATTGTTGATAAAAAACTATTGAAAACTATTGAAAATTTATTAATTGATTAATACCTTTACAATTCAATAACGTAAACGCTATACTACTGTTAAATGAATAGCTTTATTTTACTTTATCTACTCTTAACTTATGAAATTCAATTTAATCTTTACTATAATAGTAACTTTTCAACTAAACATTAAAGTTTTTTCGCAAGATATTCCTCCTGCTAATTATACTGGAGAATGGATAATTCATTATGACACAGGACAAATCAAAGAAAAAAGAAATTACAAAAATGGTGAGTTAACTGGTGAATGGCTATTTTATTTTAAAAATGGAAAAACAGAAGTAAGAAGATATCATTTTAATGGAAGAGCTGATGGTGAGTGGGTTTGGTATTACGACTCTGGGCAGATTTCAGTAAAAGGAAAATTTATTGAAGGGAAAAAAGATGATGTTTGGGTAAGTTATTACGAAAATGGTATAATCAGTAATAAAACATTATATCAAAAAGGATTAAAAATAAGGAGTGATAATTTTGATAAGCGTGGAGTTTTGGACAAGAAAAATCATCCGATTTTTTAATGCTATTTTATTATAAAAAACAGTTAATCGGATACACATGAAATTTAAGGTAATTTTAGTATTTTTTTCTGTTTGTATTTTCCCTTTTGTTTGTTTTTCGCAAAAGCCTCCTAAAAATTACACTGGCAGATGGATAACTAGATACGAGAATGGCCAAATTAAAACTCAAGCAAGCTTTGATATTGGTAAAGAAGTTGGTGAATGTGTTAACTATTTTAAAAGTGGAAAAATTGAACTAATAGGCAAATATATTGATGGAAAAGAAGATGGCGAATGGTTTTGTTATTACGAAAATGAAAAACTACGAAGTAAAATAATTTACGAAAAAGGTGTTATCGTAAAAAGAATTGATTACGATGAACACGGTAATAAAAAGCAGTAGTTTCTTTATTGAAAAATGCTAGTTAATTTTCATTCAATTTTAATGGGTCCTTTTTATGAAAGATTCCTCCCGCTAATAGAGAAGAAATAATTCCGAAGAACAGAATCGGTGGAATTAATTTAAATGAACTAAAATTACTTCTTTCCCCCTCTAAATATTTTGGAATATCAGTTGCTTTAATTTTATTTTGAGCAGCCATTTCTAACATAGATTTTTTCGCTTCACTCAAAAAATAATCAATTGTATCGGGTGTAATTACATAATAATAAATGTAATTAAAAATTGCCAAAATTACAGCTAAAACCAAGCTATAAATAAGTCCTGTTTTAATTGCATTTTTAAATTCCATAAAGCCGCCATCATTTCGTTTTTTTAAAAACACAGAAAGAAAAACTCCGATAACCAGCAGTGCAAGTGTAACATAGTTACGGTAAACATAAACTTCAACAGCATAAAAGCTCAATGATTTTGCAAATCCATACCACGCAATACAATTTATTAATCCGGCAGCTACACCTAATTTAACACTGATACTTATTTTCATTTCGAAAATTTAAAATATATTAATTTCACTTATTAATTATCCATTCATTGAAATTAAAAACTCCTCATTTGTTTGAGTGTTTTTCAAATGATCTCTCATAAACTCCATCGCTTCTACCGGATTCATATCTGACAAATGCTTGCGCAATATCCAAACACGTTGTTGTGTTTCTTTATCAACCAACAAGTCGTCTCTACGAGTACTTGATGCAACAATATCGATGGCAGGATAAATGCGTTTATTTGCGATTTTACGATCCAATTGAATTTCAGAGTTACCAGTTCCTTTAAATTCTTCAAAAATTACTTCATCCATTTTTGAACCCGTTTCAGTAAGAGCTGTAGCAATAATTGTTAGCGAGCCACCACCTTCTATTTTACGTGCGGCCCCAAAAAAACGTTTTGGTTTATGTAAGGCATTTGCATCTACACCTCCACTTAACACTTTACCTGATGCAGGTTGCACAGTATTGTAAGCTCTAGCTAAACGAGTTATTGAATCCAACAATATACATACATCGTGCCCGCATTCAACCATACGTTTTGCTTTTTCAAGAACAATGTTAGCTATTTTAACATGCCTATCTGCTGGTTCATCAAAGGTAGAAGCAATAACTTCTGCCTTCACGCTCCTTGCCATATCTGTAACCTCTTCTGGACGCTCGTCAATCAATAATATAATCAAGTATGTTTCCGGATGATTTGCAGCGATGGCATTTGCAATATCTTTCAATAAAACTGTTTTACCTGTTTTTGGTTGCGCTACAATTAAAGCCCGTTGCCCTTTACCAATTGGTGTAATCAAATCAACAACACGTGAAGATAAATTTTGTTGAGGATGACCAGTAAGATTAAATTTTTCGTAAGGGAATAATGGTGTTAAATAATCGAATGGTACACGATCGCGAACAAATGCGGGCTCTCTACCATTTATTTTCTCAACTTTTATTAATGGAAAATATTTTTCACCTTCTTTAGGTGGGCGAATAGTTCCTCTTACAGTATCACCAGTTTTTAAACCAAATAATTTTATTTGCGATTGAGAAACATAAATATCATCAGGCGAATTTAAATAGTTATAATCCGATGAACGCAAAAACCCGTATCCATCAGGCATTATTTCTAAAACCCCTTCACTAGAAACTATACCATCAAAATTATATAAATCTTGTTGGCGTGGATTAAAACGGTTACGATTCTGATTATCTCTTCTATCCATTCCATGGCCTTCTTGCCCCTTTGCATCAATCGGATTTTCAGTTGAATTGGCTTCAGGGGTTGGCGAATTGGTTAAAACAACTGGCTCGTTTGATTCTACAATAGATGTAGTATTAGCATTAACAATAGGATTTACTTTTACAAAATCAATTTCATTCGCATTTACTACTTCTTTTACTTCGGGTTCACTTTCTGCAACATTTGGGTTTATTTTATCAAAAGAAGTTGCAACAGAATCAGATGTATCTTTTTTGTCATTATCTATAGAAAACTCTTCATGAATATATGAATTTGGTTCAACTACTTTTGCTTTTATTTCGGTTTCAATGTTTTCTAAGCGCACCTTTCTAGGGCGTAATATTTTAGGCTCATCACTTTTTATATTTGCAGGTTTTACTTCTGCAGCAGGGTTACCGGCTTGATTTTCTAAAATTATATATATAAGTTCCTGCTTTTTTAAAGCTTCGTATTTAGGTATATTAAGATTTTTTGCAATTTCTTTTAATTCTCCAACAAGTTTGTTGTTCAATTCAATAATGTCGTACATAGTTTTTTTATTTGATTAATAAAATCAATTCGGATGATTGACAGTGGGGATAGAGGTGTAAATAAATTTTGGATTTTGAGTTAGCGTAATTTTTCGATTGAAATTTTCTGATTGTGATATGTTATGAGATTTCATAACAGCGGAAACGCATTGCAATAATACAAATAATTATTTTAAATACAAGAAAAATATTTGTTTAGTTTTTACACCCAAAAAAATTAATGCACTATTTTATCTCCCAACTCTTTAAAATCAATGCCATCAAAGTTACCGGAACTCATCATTAATAAATTTTTGTTTTCAAAATTCATTTTCAACAACTGATCCAAAAGTTTTTCCGAATCAGTAATTACGCTAACATTGCTAGTTCCGAATGCTTCTTTTACCTGAACTTCTGTAATAGGTTTTAATTTTTTATGCGCTATGGTATGAGCATTAAAAAACACAATCGCCTCGTCTGCTAACTCCATAGAACCTCTATATTCATCTAAAAACGATTGATTTAAGCTACTGAACGTATGTA
>CANCPZ010000065.1 GCA_947380175.1 Bacteroidota bacterium
AATAAGATAGGCGATGGCAAAAGAATCAATGAAAGCAAGAGAAGTAAAACGTAAGAAACTTGCTGATCTATATAACGAAAGAAGAGCAGCCTTGAAAAAAGCTGGAGACTCCGTAGGATTACAAAAATTACCTAGAGCATCTTCTCCAACTCGTCAACGTAACCGTTGTAAATTAACAGGAAGACCAAGGGGGTACATGCGTCAGTTTGGTATTTCTCGTAATCAATTTCGTGAAATGGTTTTGGATGGTTTAATACCTGGAATTACTAAATCAAGTTGGTAAATATTTATTAGTTTACTTATTTAATAAAGATTTTAAAAAAGTTCTGATTTTATCAGAACTTTTTTTGTTGAATATTTTGATTGCAACTCATTGATGAATAGTTTTTTGAGTTATAATTTTTTTGTACAACACAACTATTACATTGTAATATGATTTAACTTAAATCGAACAGATTTTCAACTCCAATAGAACGATCTACTGTAAAGCCTTCGGCATATTGAAAACCAGCATCACGCCCAAATACAGACATTTTACCTTTAATAACATCAAGGAAATTTTTACCTGAAATAGGAGATTCGGGTTCCTTTGAATCGGGATTGTAAAATTGTGATTTAAATGCTTGAATTGCCTCCATTTTTTTCTCCATAAAAGCCGTAACATCAATGATGAAATCTGGTTTCAATTGACGATCCTGAATGTAATGATACACAGCTTTAGGGCGCCATGCAGACTGTAATTCACCATTTAATTCGGTTGTTATTTTTATTAAACCGCTGTAAAAACAAGCTTCTGTAACCAATTGAGCAGCTCTGCCATGGTCCGGATGGCGATCACTAGTAGCATTACAAAGTATAATTTCAGGTTGATATTGTCTGATTTTTCGAATGATTTCCAATTGGTGTTCTTTATCATTTTTAAAAAATGCATCAGCCATTTTTAAGTTGTCGCGAAAACTAACTCCAATTATTTTTGCAGCATTGGCTGCCTCAACCAAGCGTAACTCGCCATTCCCTCTAGTACCTAACTCACCTACTGTTAAATCTAAAATTCCACATTTTTTATTTAAGGCAATGTGTTTAAGTAATGTTCCCGAACAAGAAAGTTCAACATCATCAGGGTGTACACCAATTGCAAGTATATCTAATTTCATTTTATCTTTTTTTGATGTTTAATCACTTACTTGCCGTTAATCCAATTAACAATTTTATCGTCCATTGGTTTTTCGTTAGAATAAGCTACATCAAAAAGATTTCCATTTTCATCAATCATATATTTTTGAAAATTCCATTTCACCTGCGAATTCATTTTGCCATTCAACTCTTTTTTGGTAAGCCATTTATAAATAGCATCCATGTCATCTCCTTTAACAGAAATTTTTTCCATCATCTGAAATGTAACACCATAATTTTTAGTACAAAACTCTTTAATGTCAATGTTTTTACCAGGCTCTTGATGCATAAAATTATTTGCAGGAAAACCTATAATCACAAAGTTTTTATCCTTGTACATTTTGTTTAATTTTTCTAAATCTTCGTATTGAGGCGTGAATCCGCATTTTGATGCAGTATTAACAATCAATACTTTTTTTCCTTTTAAGTTGGCAAATAAATACTCCTTACCATCAATGGTTTTTGTTTTTAAATCGTAAAACGAAGATTGGTTTTGTATTAAAGTAAATGCTGAAAAAAACATTACTGCGAATCCTAAAATTGAAAGTCTAATTTTCATTTATTTAAATTTGATTGTTTAATTATTCTTCAAATGTACAAAAAAAGGCAGGAATCAAATTTTGATGTAAAATATTTATAACAGCTGTATTAATTGAATGTATCTTTGAAAAAAAATTGATAGAATTATGAAAATTCAATTTTTAGGAGCAGCAAGAACTGTAACAGGCAGTAAACATTTGATCACCTCGGATGATGGGATAAATATTCTATTGGATTGCGGTTTCTTTCAAGGTAAAGGTTCAGAAACAGATGCAATGAATCGACATTTTGGTTTTGATCCAGCATCAATTGATTATCTTATACTTTCACATGCTCATATTGACCATTCGGGCAATATTCCAAACTTGGTAAAACAAGGTTTTAAAGGGCAAATTATTTGCACTAAAGCAACTCTTGATCTTTGTAGTATAATGCTTAAAGATTGTGCTCATATTCAGGAAAATGATGTTAAGTATTTGAACAAACGCAGATTGAAACTTGGCCAAGCTCCTCTTAAACCACTTTATAACGAAAATGATGTTGAAAAGGCCATGAAATTATTTTTAGGCATACCATACAATTCGAACCATAATGTGTATGAAAAATTAAAAGTAATGTTCACCGATTCTGGCCATATTTTGGGAAGTGCGGGTATTAATATCGAACTTACTGAAAATAAAAAAACTACTAAGCTATTTTTTTCTGGTGATATAGGTCGCTACAATAGTTCTATTTTAAAAGATCCGCAGCCTTTTCCTCAAGCGGATTATATTATTACAGAATCAACCTATGGTGATCGATTACATTCTGATATTTCACAAACCGAGCAACAATTATTTGATGTAATTTATGATACATGTATCACTAAAAAAGGAAAAGTAATAATTCCGGCTTTTAGTCTTGGACGAACACAAGAATTGGTGTATGCTTTGGATAAAATGTCAACAAAAAAAATGTTGCCTAAAATTAATGTGTATGTTGATAGCCCACTTTCGGTTAACGCGACTAACATTATGCGGAATCATCCTGAATGTTTTAATGATAATATATTAGAGTATATGAAAAGCGATTCAAATCCTTTTGGTTTTGATAATTTGATTTATATACAAGATGTTATTGAGTCAAAAAAATTAAATGAACTAAAGGAGCCTTGTATTATAATTTCGGCTTCAGGAATGGCTGATGCAGGCAGAATAAAGCATCACATAGCAAATAACATCTCTGATTCTAAAAATACTATTTTAATTGTTGGTTATGCCGAACCTCACTCTTTGGGTGGTAAATTAAGGGCAAAACAAAAAAAGGTAAAAGTTTATGGTGTCGAACATGAAGTAAATGCAGATATTGTAATCATTGATTCATATAGTGCTCATGGCGATTATAGAGAAATGATTGAATATTATGATTGTCAGGATAAATCGAAAGTAAAACACGTATTTTTGGTTCATGGTGAATACAATGTACAGCTTAATTATCAAAAAAAATTGTTGGATGCAGGGTTCATGGCCATCACTATTCCAGCTCCAGGCGATGTAGTTGAGCTTAATTAGAAATTAGTAAATGGTTATTAAACAAATAAAATATTTAATATTAAAGGAACTCAAGCTCGAAATGCGCAATAAATATGCATTAGGAGGTATTTTGTTATATGTTGTTTCTACGGTATTTGTTAGTTATTTATCATTTAAAAAAATTATAAATCCATCTACCTGGAATGCTTTATTTTGGATTATTTTACTATTTGCTTCCATCAATGCGATAGCAAAAAGTTTTATCAGCGAAACGCAAGGAAGGCTTCTTTACTTATATACATTAGTTAGCCCACAAGCTGTAATTTTATCAAAAATAATTTACAATTCTTTGTTACTCTCTCTTTTGTCTACATTATGCTTAATGGTATATACTCTTTTTGTTGGTAATTTAATACAGGATTTGCCACTCTTTTTAGTTACCCTTTTACTTGGTAGCTTTGGCTTTTCTTCATTATTGACAATGGTTTCGGCAATAGCTTCAAAATCCAGTAATAACTTTACATTGATGGCTATTTTAAGTCTACCTATTTTAATTCCTTTATTGATGGTTTTAATTAAATTATCAAAAAATGCAATTGATGGATTAGAGCACTGGGACTATAATTATTTGATGGTTTTACTGTTTTTAAATGTAATAATTGTGGCATTATCTTATCTATTATTTCGCTACCTTTGGCGCGATTAAAATTACAAGGAAAAACATAACGTTTAATTCCCTTAACTCCTCAAAAAATGAGAATTGTTCTAAAAAACATCTGATTAAAAATGAAAAAAAACTGGTGGAAAATAATAGCTGTTGTATTTGTACTATATACAATTATTGCTGGATTTATTTTTCGAGTACCAGCACAACCAATTCTTCACGAAAGTATTCGTAATCTTTATTTTCATGTGCCCATGTGGTTTAGTATGATGACAATTCTTTTTGTTTCGGTTTTTCATAGTATTAAATATTTAAGCAATTCAACAATTGAAAGCGATATAGCTGCTTCGCAAGCGGCTCATACAGGTATGTTGGTAGGAGCATTGGGCTTGATTACAGGATCCATTTGGGCTCGCTATACGTGGGGTGCTTGGTGGGTTGCTGATACAAAATTAAATGGCGCAGCAATTACTATGCTTATTTACATGGCTTATTTTGTATTAAGAGGATCTTTAGATGAGGATCAAAAACGTGCTCGTATTTCGGCTGTTTACAACATATTTGCTTATGTGATGTTGGTTGTTTTTTTAATGATTTTACCACGCATGAACGATTCGCTTCATCCTGGTAACGGTGGTAACCCAGGGTTTAATAAATACGATTTAGATAGCAATATGCGCATGGTGTTTTATCCAGCTGTTATAGGATGGATATTATTAGTGGTATGGATATTTACATTAAGAGTTCGATTAGAAAAAGTAAAACGAAAAATATTATTCAATGATTAAGTATTCAAAAAACATCTTGTCGCTTGCGCTGATATTATTAACAACAGGAGTATTTGCTCAAAGTGTAAATGCACCTATTGATATGGCTGATGGATTATATCAATCTGGTAAAATATACGTTGTAGTTACTGTGTTAACGGTTATTTTTATTGGTATAGTTATCTATTTAATTTTATTGGATAGGAAAATCAGCAAATTGGAAAAAGAGATTAAAAACAAGTAAATTGTATTTTTAATACAGCGTAACATGAAAAAAATTCACATCATCGGCATAGTAATAATTGCAATAGCAATTGGTGCCATATTTACAACCTTAAACAATACAAGTACCTACGCCAGTTTTACTGAAGCTACAAACGAACCTGGTAGCGAGTTTCATGTGGTTGGTAAATTAAACAAAGAAAAAGAATCTGTTTATGAACCTAAAGTGGACGCTAATTTATTTACCTTTTATATGATTGATAACAAAGGAGTTGAATCTAAAGTGATATTACACAAAAATAAACCACAAGATTTTGAACGATCCGAACAGATTGTTTTGATTGGTAAAATGAATGGTAATCAATTTGAAGCATCCGATATTTTAATGAAATGCCCATCGAAATACAACGATGGTAAACCTCAAGAAACTGCTACAAATTCTAAATAGAGTAGAATTGATTTAGCCAGTTATTGATTAAACAAATAATTGCTGAGTCAAATTTCTAAATCAACAAAACAGGATTTTAAATAATTATGGAATACATCGGTGAGCATTTATTGATTGGTAAAATTGGAAATATATTTGTTATCCTTTCTTTTGTTTTTGCACTTCTAGCAAGTATTAGTTATTTTTTTGCAACCAAAGACACTGAAGATGCTTTATCGTGGAAACGTATTGCTCGCGCTTCTTTTCGTATACATGGATTTGCTGTAATAGGAATTATAGTTACGCTTTTCATCATGTTGATGAATCATTATTTTGAATACGAATATGTATGGCACCACAGCAACAAAGCAATGCCAATGCGTTATATTTTATCCTGCTTTTGGGAAGGGCAAGAAGGTAGTTTTTTACTTTGGACTTTTTGGCATGTAATAATTGGACTTTTATTACAACGCACTGCAAAAAGCTGGGAGGCATCTGTAATGGCTACTATATCATTGGTTCAAGCATTTTTAGCATCCATGCTTTTAGGGATATTTATTTTTGAGCATCGTATAGGAAGTAATCCATTTACCGTTTTATTGCGCGAACATCCTGAATATTCTAAAATTCCATTGTTCAGTAATCCTAATTATATTGATACGATTGATGGTAGAGGATTAAATCCTTTGTTACAAAATTATTGGATGACTATTCATCCTCCCACCTTATTTTTAGGTTTTGCCTTAACTGTTGTTCCTTTTGCTTATGCTATTGCTGGCTTATGGAAAAAACAATTAAACGAATGGGTAAAACCAGCATTGCCATGGGCATTTTTTGGCGTTTGTGTTTTAGGTGTAGGAGTTTTAATGGGAGGAGCTTGGGCTTATGAAGCATTAAGTTTTGGTGGCTTTTGGGCTTGGGATCCTGTAGAAAATGCTTCGTTGGCTCCTTGGTTAACATTAGTAGGAACAGCGCATTTATTGTTGCTAAACAAACAAAAAGGACAATCATTATTTACAGCATTTTTCTTGGCAATTTTAACGTTTGTTTTAATTTTATATTCCACCTTTTTAACGCGTAGCGGCATACTTGGCGAATCATCCGTACATGCTTTTACCGATTTGGGTATGTCGGGACAGTTGCTTATTTATTTGCTATTCTTTTTATTCTTAGGTGTTTTTCTTTTAATAAAAAATTGGAAAAACTTCCCTAAACAGACTGAAGAAGAAGGGATTTGGTCGCGCGAATTTTGGATGTTTGTAGGAGCAATTGTTTTATTAGTTTCTTCTTTTCAAATAATGTTTTATACTTCTATGCCAGTATGGAATAAGTTATTCGATTTGCATAGAGCTCCTGCAAAAGATGTAATTAGTTTTTATAATAATTGGCAATTACCTTTTGCTTTTATAACAACCTTGTTGATTGGTGTTGGTCAATTTTTTAAATATAAAAATACCGATATAAAAGCGTTTGTTAAAAAAATGGCGCTATCGTTTATCATCTCCTTTGTATTGACAATGCTAATGGTTTACATTTTAAATTTCTCGAATAATTATTACACGTTACTTTTATTTTCTTCCTTTTTTGCCGCTGTGGCTAATGCCGATTACATGATTCGGGTAATGAAAGGCAATGTAAAAAAATCGGGTGCTTCTATTGCTCACATTGGTTTTGGATTGGTACTGTTAGGTGCACTTATTGCTACTTCAAAAAAGGATATTATTTCGCAAAACACTTCTGGGAAAAGCATTGAAAGTTTAGGGAAAGATTTCTCTAACAACGATAATATTTTATTAACGCAAGGTGATACCTTAACTATGGGTAAATACTTGGTAACCTATTTAGGTAAAAGAGAAGAAGGAATCAACATTTATTTTGATGTAGATTATTTTACTAAAGGGAAAGATGGTAAACTACAAAAAGAATTTTCGTTAGCTCCATTGGTTCAAACCAACCCTCGTATGGGAAACATTGCAGAGCCTGATACTCGACATTTTTTAACCTTCGATGTTTATACTCATGTTACCTATGCTGATTTAGAAAATTTAAAGGTGAAAAAAGAATCGACTACCGATGAATATGCTGCTGCAAAAAATTACACATTAAAAAGAGGAGATACAATTTTTTCTTCCAATGCAATTATTATTTTTGATTCCTTATCAACTAAATTTGATAAAACACCATATCATTTAGATGAAAAAGATATAGCTGTTAAAGCTCATTTCAGCGTATTGGATGTAATAAAAAAATATGATGCTACTCCTTTGTATGTAATTCATAATAACACAATTCAACCTTTGGCTTATACAGTTAAGGAACTTGGATTACAATTTATGTTTTGGCAAATTAATCCAGCTGATGGTAAAATTCAAATCTCGTTGCAAGAAAAAAAATCAAATACACGTGATTTTATTGTGATGCAAGCAATGATTTTTCCATATATCAATATACTATGGATTGGCTGTATTATTATGGCAATAGGTACTTTAATTGCTATTTTGGAAAGAGTTAAAAAAGCAAAATAATTTTGCCATGAAACCTGAAATTAAAATATCACTAATTGGTTCAGGAAAGGTTGCCACGCAACTTGGTAAAACACTCTTTAAGGAAGGTTTTTTAATTGCTCAAGTATATAGCCAATCAAAAAAAAATGCCTTTAAACTTTCCAAACAAATCGAAGCGCAAGCTATAACCGATATTAAAAAACTAAATACTGATTCATCTATTTATATTATTGCTGTTAAAGATGATGCTATTGAGGAATTAGCAAAAAGTATAAAACTGAAAGATAAAATTATTGTGCATACATCAGGCACTGTTGCAATGGATGTGTTAAAAAATTGTTCCACAAATTATGGCGTTTTTTATCCATTACAAACATTTTCTTTAGAAAAAGAAGTGGATTTTAAAACGATTCCCATTTGCATTGAAGCCAATAATAAAAACACGACTACATCATTATCCTACTTTGCAAAAAGTATAAGTAATAATGTGCAAAAAATTAACTCGGAACAACGGAAAATAATTCACCTGGCTGCAGTTTTTGCTTGTAATTTTAGTAATCATCTATATGCAATTGCATCTGTTATTTTAGAAAAAAATAATTTATCGTTTGATATTTTAAAGCCATTAATTGAAGAAACAGCAACTAAAATAAAAAATAGCTCACCTCTTAAAATACAAACAGGACCAGCAATTCGTGGCGATAAAAAAACAATGGAAGCGCATTTAAAGCTATTGTCAAAACAGGAGCGTAATAAAAAAATATATAAATTACTAAGCAAAAATATTGTGGAATCAAAAAAGGTTCTTAAATAAATTTACGGGAGTTAATTTAGCATTCGTTACTTTTTATTTTGTTAGAAAAGTTATCCTTTTAATAATTTATTATTATTTAAGTTTTCTGCTTTTTCTTTTTTGCTGCAGGGAAAAGAATGTTATTTAAAATCAAACGATAACCTGGAGAATTAGGGTTTAAGCTTAAATCTGTTGGAGGGTCTTCAACGCGATGCTCGTAATCTTCAGGGTCATGTCCGCTATAAAAAGTAAAAGTTCCTTTTCCAAATTCGCCATGAATGTATCGTGCTTCGTTAGCAGCTTTGTTTTCACCTAAAATTAATACATTGGGTTTAATAAACGACTTGTCGAAACCAACTGTTTGTCCCCAAAAACCTTTTATAACTTGTTCGTGATTTTGATTTAGCATTGTTGGTATAACGTCCCATTTAGCCGAATATTCAAATAAAGTAAATAGATCATTTGCTTGTGTAACATTGTATTTTTGTTTACGATTATTATTATCAATATTCGATTTATTATACTCGTTTGGGTTTGTATTTATCGTAAAGTTGGTGAATGCAAAAGTTTTTGAATAATCTATTTTTTGATTAAATTCTGGTGTTGTGCCGTCACCATCAAACATGCTTTCGCAAATATCTAGGCCATCTGCTGCTAGGGCAATATCATAGCTGTCAGGAGCCGAACACATAGCAAATAAAAATCCGCCACCGGCAGTAAAATCACGGATTTTTTTAGCAACAGCCAATTTCAGTTGCGATACTTTTTCAAAGCCTAAACTTCTTGCACTCGCTTCTAGTGTATGCTGTTGCTCTTGGTACCAGGCCGCATTTCTGAAACCAGACCAAAATCTTCCATATTGGCCTGTAAAATCTTCGTGATGTAGGTGAAGCCAATCGTAAGAATAAAGTTTATCTTTTAAAATTTCTTCATCATAAATTACCTCGTAAGGTATTTCTGCATATTTAAGAACCAATGTAACTGCATCATCCCAGGGTTGTTTCATTTTTGGAGAATAAACAGCAACTTTGGGAGCTTTTTCTAATTTTACATCTTCCATATTTACTTCTGGGTTCGAAATTTCAGTAAGTATTGAAGTTGATTGTGCATCAGCAATTAATTCAAAAGAAACACCTCTAATTGTACATTCCTTTTCAATTTCTTTGGCATCTTTAATCATAAAACTACCACCACGGTAATTTAATAGCCAATGAACTTCCAAATCATGGTTAAGCACCCAGTAAGAAATTCCATATGCTTTTAAATGATCTTTTTGATTTAAATCCATTGGTATCAATATGTATGAAGCATTCGATAGCACACAAATAAATAAAAAAAAAGATGTAAGTATAATTCGTTTCATAGGTTATAAAAAATCACAAACATTTGTTATACAAAGATAATGAAATGATTGCGTGATATTATGAGTAGTAAAAAATAGCATACCTAAATTATTTTAAATACTTTTTAAAATAATTTTTCCATTTCTTATGTCTTACATATTATTTTGTCGTTTCCAAAATACTATATTTACACATAATTTCTGGAACTTTACATGAACCCAAAAAATAAGCTTTCACAACCTTTTATAATGATATTTGTTGTCATTATTTTGTTGCTTATTTTTTCCAGATTTAACACACAAATAAACTTTTTGGGTTACGAAACAAAATCTGTTGAGCCAATTGCCGATATTATATTAAAAGGTGTTCTAAAAAAAGTACCATTAACTCAACCCATTATTAATGATTCAATTATAGCAAAAGATAATACTGATTTTAAAATTCGGTTATTAGATTCGGCAAATATTTTTGATTTCGAATATGATAGTACAACCTCATTGTCTTGTTTTTTTAATGCACTTAATCAAATCAAAAATCATAAACGTAAAATACGGATTGCTTATTTTGGCGATTCGATGATTGAAGGCGATTTAATTTCGCAAGATTTACGGGGTTGTATGCAAGATGCTTTTGGAGGTGAAGGGGTTGGGTATGTTCCAATAACATCAATTGTTGCAGGTTTTCGTACTAGTATTTCACATTCTTTTGATGGGTGGAATACATTTAATTTATTAGAAAAAATTCCAGCAAATCACTATTTAGGAATTTCGGGTTACGATTTTGTTCCTCAAACAATTGCAACCATTGATACTTCAAATACCACATTAGGTAGTTGGGTAAAATATACATCCGTAAATAAAAAACATGGTGATAAATTTTATGAAACAAAATTGCTTTATGGTAAAAGTGAAGGCGAAAATTATGTTGTTATTAATAAGGAGCATTATAAATTAACAGGTACGGATGTTGTAAATCAATTATCAATAAATTCTTCAATACCTTGTAAATGTATTAATGCAAGGTTTCAATGCAAGTCACCTATAGATATTTTTGGTTTTAGTATGGAGAGTGATAGTGGTGCTTTTGTAGATAATTTTTCGTTCCGCGGTAATTCGGGATTAACAATTGCCAATGTTCAAAAGAGTATTTATGCAGGTACAAATAAATGTTTAGGATACGATTTAATTATTTTGGAATACGGATTAAATGCTGTCAATCCAAAGGTTACCGACTTTTCATGGTACATCAAGGGAATGAGTAATGTTATAAAACACATACAGGCAAGTTTCCCGAATACCAGTATTTTATTGATAAGTGTAGGAGATAAAAGCCATAAGTTAAATGATGTTTACGAAACCGATCCGAGTGTTCCTATTTTAGTTGCTGCTCAAAAAAAAATGGCACAAGATAATAAATTGGCTTTCTGGAGTTTATATGATGCAATGGGCGGAAATGGGTCTATGGTAAAATGGGTGGAAGGAGACACCGTTCTGGCAAATAAAGATTATACTCATTTTAATTTTAAAGGTGCTCATAAGGTAGGGAAATTATTGTTTAGTAAATTAATGAGTGAGTATCGTGATTACAATAAAAAACATAAATAGAATTTTGGGTAAAGTAAATTATAAAGGGGGATTATTATTTGTATTTATGTTGATGAGCATTTTTCTATCGGCTGGAAATACAGATACATTAGTTTATTTTAAATATCCATTTATAAATAAAAAAATTAATCGAATTGAAAACGATAGTTCTTCATTAATCCCTTTTTATGAAGGATTATATCAATTGCAAAATCAAAAACAAGGCCGTGTAAATATTGTTCATATTGGCGATTCGCACATACAAGCTGATTTTTTTTCGGGAACTATTCGTCAAAAATTGCAATTGAAATTTGGTAATGCTGGACGAGGTTTAGTGTTTCCATATCGTGTTGCAAAAAGTAATGAGCCAACATCTTACAAATCATCAACCAATAAAGTTTGGGATTCGAAACGGAATGTTTTTTATGAAAAACCTTTGCCGATTGGTATTAGTGGCTTTACCATTGAAACAATCGATTCATCTGCAGAAATTAGTCTCTTGCTAAAAGATCAACCTTGGTTGGGTTACGGTTTTACAAAGTTTTCGTTGTTTCACGAAAACGGAAAAAATAATTATGATATTTCTGTTTGTGATGGATTGAATTGTGAAAAAGGTGTTTTTAAATCAACAGATAAATCAACTAATTTATTTGTTTCAGAATTAAAATTTGATTCGCCTCAACAACAAATTATTTTGCGTAACAAATGTTCGGATACATCTTGTCAGAGGGCTACAAGGATTTATGGTATGCTTTTCGAAAATGATTCGGCAGGGGTTTTATATAACATGATTGGTGTAAATGGGGCCGAATACAAACATTTTAATATGTCGAAATATTTTTTAGAACAATTACCTGTTTTAAATCCCAATTTAGTTATTGTATCACTAGGTACAAACGAAGCATTTTCGATGGGGTTTGATAAAGAAAGTTTTAGATTAAATATTGATACATTAATAAATAATTTAAAACTAACCAATCCAGAAGCTTCTATTTTATTAACTACTCCGGGTGATTCTTATCGCAAGTCAAGAAAAGGTAGGGTGAAAAATCCGGATCTCAAAATTGCCAAAGAAACAATGATTGAATATTGCCAAAAAAACAATTTGGCTTATTGGGATTTATATGAAATTATGGGAGGGTATGGCTCAATGGCAAAATTATTTGCAGCAAAACTTTCGGCAAAAGATAAAGTGCATTTGAATGGATTAGGATACACGGTAGAAGCGGAATTGTTTTACAAAGCTTTGATGGATGGCTATGAGAAATATATTGAAAATAAAAAATAATACTTATTTAGTATTTACATTTCGAGTTTTAAAAAATTTAGATGAGAAATAAAATAAATGTTCAACTTTAATATCGACATACATAAATTACTACAACAGCTCACATACAATGTGAAAGATCCGCTATTATTTAATAGTGGCTTCTTCTTGTTTTTTTTCTGTATTTTTTTATTTGGGTATCAGTTTTTGTATAAAAGGAAATTAACACGTGTCGTTTATTTTACGTTGTTTTCGTTGTATTTTTTTTTTCCTAACTCGTTACACACGATTTTTGTCTCAACCGTGTCAAAGTCAATGGCGCCCCGTTCTTTGCGACCTTGCGCTAACAGTTGAAACAACGCGTATAGCCCGTTAATTTGGGGCATCACTTTGGCAAAGCT
>CANCPZ010000066.1 GCA_947380175.1 Bacteroidota bacterium
GTTATCCTGTGCCACGTATCTATCATCAGGAGCAATTGCCGCCTATTGTTGCACAAAAAATACTTTTATCGATATCATTAAAAGAATTCCAAAATACGTTATCGTTTTGGTATATACTTTTTCGTTTATATTAATACCATTTAGAATGTATGTTTGGAAATTAGGAACTTATTACATAGAAGCCGCATCGCTACTACCTTTATTGCTTGCTATTTTTTTTGCTTTTATTATACTTGAACAAAACTATGCATCGCATTCTTTTTATAAAATAGGAAAATCAAAATTCATTTCTCGACTAGGAAAATATACTTATGGTATGTATTGTTATCACATTATTATTTTTTTTATAATAACATTAATCTGCTATCTTTCAGGAATAAAAATAATTGGAATGAATAAATTTGTATTGGTTGGAATTACAACAACATCACTTATAATAACTGTACTTTTTTCAAAACTTAGTTTTCAATATTTCGAATTACCTTTTCTAAAACTTAAGAACCGTTTTTTATAAAACAATTACTACATTTTCTAGCAATTTGTTTCTCTATATTTGATAATTATGAATAAAGCTTATTTAATACTTGGAGGAAATAAAGGAGAAATATTTAAAAATCTTCAAACTGCAAAACAACTTATTGAACTGCATTCAGGAGTAATAATAAACAAGTCGGATTTTTTTGAAACAGCAGCCTGGGGCAATACAAATCAGCCAAATTTTGTTAATCAAGTTATCCTTATTCATACCAATTTATCGGCAGTTAAATTACTTAGCAAATTGTTATTGATAGAAGAAAAGTTGGGAAGAATTAGAACAAATGAAAAATGGATGGAACGAACAATGGATATTGATATTTTGTTTTTTAATAATGAGATTATTAATATTCCTAATTTAATTATACCACACCCTTTTATTCAAGATCGTAAATTTGTTTTGATTCCTTTAGATCAAATAGCTGGAGAACTTATTCACCCTGTTTACAATAAAAGTATTCATACATTACTAAAAGAATGTGTAGACAATTTAGAAGTCAAATTTATTAACCCAATATAATTGAACAAACAATTGAGTTTTTCGACCTATAAATTCGTCGCCATTGAAGGCAATATTGGTGCAGGGAAAACCTCCTTTGCCACAAAATTTGCGAACGACTATAACTGCCGTTTAATCCTTGAGCAATTTGCAGACAACCCCTTTTTACCAAAATTTTACGCTGAACCCGAAAAACATGCATTCCCTCTTGAATTATCATTTTTAGCCGAACGTTACCATCAGCTAAAAAATCAATTATTAAAACAGGATATATTTAAGCCTGCAATTATTTCGGATTATTATTTTTTAAAATCACTCATTTTTGCAAAAGCAAATTTAAACGACGACGAATACAAACTCTATTCAAAACTATTTCATATCATCAATGACTCTTTACCCAAACCCGATTTGTTTGTTTACCTCTACCATGATATCGAACGCCTTCAAAAAAACATAAAAAATAGAGGACGTGTTTATGAACAAAACATTTCCAACGATTATCTATTGAAAATACAAACGGCCTACTTTGATTTTATGAAACAGTTAAGCGATTTGCATATTGTAATAGTGGACGTAAATAACATTGATTTTGTAAATAACCAAAGACAATACGAACAATTGACAGATATTATCAATCAACCCTATAAAATTGGAATAACACGAATAACCGCTTAAATTTTATAGCTGTGAAAATTAATTGCTATTTTTTCGATTTAAAAACCCTCTTTATATGAAAATTTAATTATTTTTGCCAAGTTTACTTCAAATAATAAACTTAGAATAGGAACTAAAAAAAAATAAAAATGAAAAATCAATCACTACAATCTCTTGGTTTGGCTCTGTCAATTGCTATTGGGTTTGCTTCTTGTACCGGACTTGGTAAATTGGTGAAAAACTCATCTAAAATCACCTACAAAGTTTCGCCAGACCCAATGGAAATGCATGGCGATAGTATTGCAATTAGTATCAGTGGTAGCTACCCTGCTAAGGTTTTCCCTAAAAAAGCAACTGTAAGAACTGTACCTGTTATAAAATATAATGGTGGCGAAAGAACACTTAAACCAGTTGTTTTAATTGGAGAAAATGTTGAAGGTAAAGGTCAGAAAATTGCAAATGCTAAAGGTGGAAGTTTTTCATACACTGATAAAATAGCATACACACCAGAAATGAAAGTTGCAACACTAGAATTAAGAGTTGCAGGACAAGTAAAAAACAAAATAAAAGATTTACCTGTAAAAAAATCGGCTGATGGAACAATTGTTACTCCTTTATTAGTAAAGAGTGATGAAAAAGCGATTCTAGGAAAAGATAATTTCCAAAAGGTTTATTCTCATACAGAAACAGCTAATATTTTCTTTAATATTAACGATGCACAAGTTCGTGGTTCAGAAATGAATACACCTGAGACTAAAGCATTTAGAGAATATATTATTAGCGCTTCAAAAAATCCTAATGTTGCTTTTAAGAATATGAGTATTTCAGCATACGCTTCGCCAGACGGAGAACTTAGCTTAAATTCTAATCTTGCAGAAGATCGCGCTAAAGCTACTATTAAATCGATGATTGAATTGTTTAAAGATAAAAAATCAAAAGTAGATTTAGCTGCAGCAGAAACTTTTTACAGCAAAGTAACTACAGCAGAAGATTGGGATGGTTTTAAAAAAGCAATGGAAGCATCTTCAATAGCAGATAAAGATTTAATATTACGCGTTCTTACCATGTATCCTGATGGAGAAACTCGCGAGAAAGAAATCAAAAATTTATCTAAAACATATACAGAAGTTGCAGATAAAATTTTACCAAAATTACGCAGATCTGTTCTTACATTAAATGTTGATGTAAATAGCCGTACAGATGAACAAATTTCAAAATTGGCAATATCAGCTCCAGACAGCTTATCTCTTGAAGAAATGTTGTATGCAGCAAAACTAACAAACGATATTAATACAAAATTGAATATCTACAAAAAAGCTGAATCAAAATACCCTGCTGATTGGAGAACATCTAACAATGTTGGTTATGTTTATATTTTGCAAAATAAGTTAAACGATGCGGATGTTGAATTTCAAAAAGCAGATGCACTTTCAGCTAACAATCCTGTTGTAAAAAACAATATGGGAATTATAGCTCGTTGGAAAGGTAACCGTCAAGCAGCTATGGATTTATACAAATCAGCTTCAAGTGCTGGAACTGAGGTGTCTTACAACATGGGTATTATTGATATTCAAAATGGTAAATACGCTGATGCTGTGAATGATTTTGGCACAGACAATTCTTTTAATTCTGCTTTAGCAAAATTACTTAATGGCAGTTCTGATCTTGTAACTTCAGTAATCGATAACTCAGCTGATAAAGATTCGGCATTGGGCTTTTACTTAAAAGCAGTTGCTGGTGCTCGCCAAGCAAAAGCAGATGTTGTAACAGATAATTTAAAATCTGCAATACAAAAAGATGCGTCATTTAAACAAATGGCAAAAGATGATGCAGAATTTATTAAGTTTCGCGATAATGCTACTTTTAAAGGTTTAATAAACTAATCTTTTATAGTTCACAAAACAAAAAACGTCCTTGCAAATAGCTTGGACGTTTTTTTTATACTATACTACAATATAAAATCAAGTTAATTTTTGAAACAAGTCCCAAACAACAATACCAACACTCACTGCAATGTTTAAGGAATGCTTGGTTCCTTGTTGAGGAATTTCAATTACGCCATCACAACAATCTATAACTTCTTGATCCACACCTTTAACTTCATTGCCAAAAACAATGGCTAGTTTTTGATTTTTGTCGGTTCTAAAATTATTGAGCATTCTAGCCGATTCGGTTTGTTCAATAGCATACACTTTAAAATTATGTTCTTTTAGTTCAGCAACAGCCTCTAATGTAGTTTTAAAATATTTCCACAAAACACTATCTGTTGCACCCAATGCTGTTTTTTGAATTTCTTTATTAGGAGGCGTTCCTGTTATTCCACACAAATACACGGCTTCTATTAAAAATGCATCAGCAGTTCTAAATACCGAACCCACATTATTTAAACTCCTAACATTATCTAAAACAATAACTACAGGAGTTTTTGATGCTTGTTTAAATTCGTCAATCGATTTACGTTCCAATTCTATATTAAGCAGCTTTTTCATTTTATAAATTATTTAATAGTCTATTTTTTAAAAAAATCTTTATCAATTTTTTCATAAACCATTCAGCCAAATGTTATGATTGCTGTAAAGCTAAAAACAATTGCTTAAAAGTGTTAAAAACTTTGCAGAAATGATGTAATTAGGTTTTGTATTTTTACAAGGATGGTAAAGGGCAAAGCACTAACAAAAACTACTACTACAGAGAGCGAAACTCCGTTAATGAAACAATTTAATGGCATAAAGGCTAAATATCCTGATGCATTATTATTGTTTAGAGTGGGCGATTTTTATGAAACCTTTGGCAATGATGCAGTAAAAACGGCAAACATCTTAGGAATTGTTTTAACAAAACGTGCAAATGGCTCGGCTTCATTTATTGAGTTGGCTGGATTTCCTCACCATTCGCTAGATACTTATTTGCCTAAACTGGTGCGTGCCGGACAACGCGTTGCTATATGCGATCAGTTGGAAGACCCAAAACTTACAAAAAATATTGTAAAACGCGGTGTTACCGAACTTGTTACACCGGGTGTTTCGTATAACGACAAAGTGCTCGATCACAAATCAAATAATTTTTTAGCCAGTATTTACATCAACTCCTCTGGTTCAAAAGTAAAAACAATAGAATGTGGCGTATCTTTTTTGGATGTTTCAACAGGTGAATTTTATGTTGCGGAAGGCTCATTTGAATACATTGATAAACTATTGCAAAGCTTTCGCCCGAGCGAAATATTATATCAAAAAAACAAGAAAAAATTATTTACTGAAACATTTGGTGATAAATTTTACACCTACGGATTAGACGATTGGGCTTTTACATTGGCTTTTGGGAACGATTTATTATTAAAACATTTTGGAACAAAATCATTAAAAGGTTTTGGTATAGAAAACCTTGAATGTGGTATAATTGCAGCTGGTTCAGCATTGCATTACCTTGCCGATACACAGCACGATAAAATAAAACACATCAGTGTTATTTCGCGTATTGAGGAAGATAAATACGTTTGGCTTGACCGTTTTACCATTCGTAATTTAGAATTGTTTGGCTCACAAAATGATAATGCAAAAACACTCATCGACATTATTGACCAAACTGTTTCGCCTATGGGTTCGCGCATGCTAAAACGCTGGTTAGCATTGCCATTAAAAGACAAAACGCCAATTGAAGAACGATTGGATGTTGTTGATTATTTTTTATCTCAACCCGAAATAAAAACACACATCATTGAGCAACTAGCGCTTGTTGGAGATATTGAACGTATTATTTCTAAAGTGGCTACCGGACGAATTTCTCCCAAAGAAGTGGTTCAGCTAAAACGGGCATTGCTTGCAATAGAACCCATAAAAATCGGTTGCGAAAATTCAAAAAACACATCGCTTCAAAAAATTGCTGAACAACTCAATCCGTGTAAATTGGTAATTGAACGAATTGAAAAAGAAATATTACCCGACCCACCCTACCTTGTTTCTAAAGGCAATGTAATAGCCGAAGGTGTTAATTTGGAATTGGATGAACTGCGAAAAATTTCGTATTCAGGCAAAGATTATTTACTACAAATACAACAACGAGAAACAGAACGCACAGGCATTTCATCTTTAAAAGTGGCATTTAACAATGTGTTTGGCTATTATTTAGAAGTTACCAATACACATAAAGATAAAGTACCAAGCGATTGGATGCGAAAGCAAACACTAAGTAATGCCGAGCGTTATATTACTCCCGAATTAAAAGAATACGAAGAAAAAATTTTAGGTGCGGAAGAAAAAATTTTAAGCTTAGAAGTTAAACTTTACAATGATCTTGTTTTAAGTTTAATGGATTACATAGCTGTTATACAGCTAAATGCTTCGTTAATTGGGCGCTTGGATTGTTTACTCTCTTTTTCTACCATTGCACAAAAAAACAATTACGTTAGACCTCACCTTTTTGAAAACGATATTTTAGATATTAAAGATGGCAGGCATCCTGTAATTGAAAAACAATTGGCCATTGGTGATGAGTATATAGCAAATGACGTTTATTTGGATAATGAAAAACAACAAATCATTATTATTACAGGGCCCAACATGTCGGGTAAATCGGCTTTATTGCGACAAACAGCCTTGATTGTATTAATGGCTCAGATTGGCAGTTTTGTACCAGCCAAACATGCTAACTTAGGATTGGTTGATAAAATATTTACACGCGTTGGCGCATCGGATAACATCTCCTCAGGCGAATCGACCTTTATGGTTGAAATGAACGAAACAGCAAGCATTTTAAATAATTTATCCAATCGTAGTTTAATATTACTTGATGAAATAGGTCGCGGAACAAGTACCTATGATGGTATTTCAATTGCATGGGCCATTGCAGAATATATTCATGAACACCCTACGGCTAAAGCAAAAACACTGTTTGCTACTCATTATCACGAGCTTAACGAAATGACCAACTCCTTGCACCGAATTAAAAACTTTAATGTTTCGGTGAAGGAAATTGATAATAAAATTTTATTTATGCGTAAATTGGTTGTTGGTGGAAGCAACCATAGCTTTGGTATACATGTAGCTAAAATGGCGGGTATGCCTAAAAAAGTACTAAACAGAGCCAATCAAATATTGGTTCAGCTAGAAGGCGAAAGAGAAGGAAAAGAAACTGGAGTTGGCAGTTTGGAGTTTGTTAAAAACAACAAATCAAGAACCGCAACAAAAGAAGGTTTTGTTGAAGCAATTGAAACAAGCACAAACCAACAACAAACAAAAGATAATTTACAACTCAGTTTTTTTCAGTTAAACGACCCTGTTTTAGAAAATATAAAAGATGAATTACAACGAACCGACATTAACACGCTTACCCCTGTTGAAGCGTTAATGAAATTAAATGAAATAAAAAAAATGATTGGAGGATAGCTGACTATTGGCTAAGCATTTTGGGTTGCTATTTTACCCAAAATAAGTTGTAGCTAAATTTTACAAGCCATTTGCAAACACACTACGTAATTTAGAAAACAAAAAACCTCGATTTAAATCGAGGTTTTTTGTTTTCTAAAAGAAATTTTTTAATCCTAGAAATGCAATGACAAATGAATTGCAGCAGCTGGACCAAACATAGAATTTTGGTTATCAGTGTCGATAATAAAAGAAGAAGATTTTCCAGTTTTAACTGTAGTTTGAGTTGTTTTTGTTCCATCCCAAGATTCAGATACTGTTTGACCTTCGCCAGTTGTTGTTAAAAGCAATCCCCAACCAAATTCTCCACCAATAGCCATTTTAGGAAAAATAAAATACTCAGCACCAATAAAAGCTCTAGCGCCTAAACCAAATGTTGCACCTATTTTTGCTTCAGTAGCATGAGGTTTTCCTATTGTCCAAGTAGAAGCCGCATTACCATAAGTATAAGTAGTTTTTCCAGTACTCAAAAAAATACCTGCCTCAGCGCCATAATACCCTTGCAAACGGGTTTTACCTTTTCTGTACTCTTTACCAGCAGTTAAAGCGATATTAGTACCACTTGTTTTTGTTACATCATCAACATAAGTAGTCGGAGTAGTCGCTGGATTAGTAGCAACTTTAACAGCAGATTTACTAGAACCAAAACCTAAACGAAGACCACCACGATATGCAGTTTTTTCGTCAATAAACTTTTTACCTAAAATAGCGTTAGATGTACCAAAGAAACCCATTGTAGGAGCTGTTGCACCTGCACCTGATAGAAAACCACCAGCATACGTTAAAAATGGAGTTGCATCGATACCAATTGACCAATCACCTGCTTCAGGTAAAATTGGTTCACCTTTTTTTGATGTTAAATCTTGAGCAAAAGCACTTGTTATTCCAAATGCCAAAGCAATTACTAGTCCTGATTTTTTCATACTTGTTTTTTAGTTTAAGTTAATTGTTAAAATTAATTTTGACAAATATATAAATTTATAATTAAATGCAAAATTATGGCAATTTGATTGTTATCACCACGTTTATTAACAGGTTAAATAGCTAATAATCAGGAAGAAAAAAATTATGGCTTGGGTATTATTTTACAAAAAAGCTACTTAACAGCCGTATTAGTTAAACAATAATTTAATATACCATCGTAATACGCTTTTGCTATTTGTTGCAAACGTACATTTTTGGTTTTGTCAAATTCCTGTGTTAACCGCTTACACTCGGTAATATTATCCTGATAAAGCGTTTCGCCATATATTAAAGGACTATGAATATATCGTGTTAGTTGAAGGTTTCTACAATACACGCCATCCGAAGTTGCGGCTATACAACCTTCATACAAATAGTTTGCATCATTGATTTTTGCTGCCGGAACATTTAATTGTTTTTGAAAGCAGGTTAAAACACTTGAACTTAATAAAATAGATTTTTCCAGATCATCACTTACTAATAAACGCAAAAATTCAAATCGCTTTTCGGCCGATGACAAATCGGATTTCATAAAAGCACCTCCAACAAAAGCCATACTGTAATTCTTGATTCCGGGCTTTGTCCAACCAGTATTTGTTTCATCTACATTGTAATGTATTATAATAGTAAAATCGGGATGGTAGTTATTTATTATTTCAGCGCGCTTTTGTAACTCCAAATCTTTAAACACCAAACGAAACTTATCTCGTTTAGTAGCCTTTGAACTTAATAACCAATTTTTCTTTTCTAAATTAATTTTTTTGCGTTGGTATAGGTTATCTACTGTTGCTGTGTAATTTTTTTTAAGCCAATCGTCAAAGGTAATTCCAAATGCAGTGCTACCATTAAACGGACGGGTTAAAAAAACAGTGGCTCCTTCGGCTTCTAATTTTTCTTTTAATAATTTAGCTGTTGCAAAGGTTAACATACCTTCTACAATTTCAATAGAATCTTTTAATCCATTTGCATCAATGCAGTTAAATTTTAAACATTTTGATTCCACTTGTCCCATTTCAATATTACCCGCCGTGTGTCCTGCATCAATAGCTATTTTTAATCCTTGCAACTTTTTGGATGAATGGGTATTATTTAAAATCACAGTAGGCGCAGGAGTGTTTTCACAGAGTGGATTATGTTGATATTTGCCTTGAGTATAGGTTTTAAACACCTCATCCTGATTACACGTGTTTAGTTCTTTTTTATACTCATTCAGCTTATCCCAGCCAATACTAAATTCTATTAATTTATTTTGTTTATCCTTAGCCGAAGCATACATTTTTATTCCCTCTTTATCAATCGAATAAAATGCCGATAAGGCCTTTTGTTTATCTAAATATCGAGTGGCTTTTTCGGAATAATATTTTATTTTGGATTGTGTTTCCTTATCCTGCGCCTGGCAATATGTTGCGAAAAATAAAAACACGATGACATAAAAAAAACGATTCATAATTATATATCGAGGGGTTGTTTAAATTAAATTCAATAAAATAAAGGGCTTCCAAAAATACTCAAATAAATTTGTATTTGTTTTATGAGTAATTTTAAATCATGAACATTAAAGGATTAGTTTTTGACTCGGAGTTTACTTTTAAAACAAGCAGAAGTGGCGGAGCAGGTGGACAAAATGTAAATAAAGTTTCTACAAAAGTGGAACTTGATTTTGATGTTGTAAATTCTGAAATACTTTCAGAAGCACAAAAAGAAATTATTTTAAATAAACTTACCAATAAAATATCGAAGGAAGGAATACTTCAAATTATTTCTCAAACCGAAAGAAACCAACTTGGCAATAAAGAAATTGCAGTAAAAAAATTTTACGAGTTAATTCATAAATGTTTTGTTGTTGAAAAAAAACGAAGAGCAACCAAACCTAGCAAAGGATCTAAAGAAAGAAGATTACAAACAAAAAAGAGGGATTCGGAAATAAAAAAATCGCGTAAACCTGATTGGTAAAAATAGTTTTAATTTAATTTTGAATCCAATATAAAAACCGAAATAAAAAAATAGAATATAAAAATCAATAACATTGATTCAAAAACATCTTTAAAAATATAAACCTATAAGTAATTAAACACATGGAGTTTTTTGTATTTACCTTTTGGCTTGGCTTTTCTTTAATCATTGGAGCACTTGGAAGACATAGAAATATTGGCTTTTTATTTGCCTTTTTATGGTCAATTTTATTATCGCCAATTATTGGTTTAGCAATAACCTTATTTTCCAAAACAAGGGTTAACCAGGAGCAAAACAAAAGTGCTATTCTAAATCAATTAGAACAAATTAATAACCTAAAAGAAAAAGGGATTTTAAATGAAGTTGAATTTACAAAAGAGAAAGCGGAATTATTGGGTAAATTAAATAATCCAACAAATGAAAGTCGTTCATCAAAAAAGGCACATATTATAGCGTTATTGCTTTTGCCAATTATATTAATTGGTGGCGCTTTCGCAATTAAATTTTATTATCAAGCAAAGCATACAAATGCCGATTTAGAAACTCCAAACAACATACCAACTGATACAATTCAAAATCAACAAACTACTGCTAAATCCCAAATAAACGAGAATAATGAACAATTTGGATATGTTTCAGGAAGCATGTATTATGAATCGGAAGGCATTCCTAATTCTATACGATTGATTTTTGAAAACATTGATACGGGCGAAAAAATTGAACTTGATTATGATAATTGTATGGATGAGGGCTATAATTATAAAATGAAATTACCAATAGGAAACTATTATGTTTTTGAAGATGGATTTCCCACATTTGTTATTGATGATGGCTCAGATAAACCATTAAAGGATAATGACACTAAAAAATACTATTACACTTTAAGTTGTAATGGCAAAAGCCAAAGTCATACTAAACAAATAGTAAAAGTAATGGCTAATAAATTGGTTACCGATGTAATTCCATGTGATGAAATTGATAACTAATTTTTTAAAAAATAGTAGAACAAACAAAATCGTTTCTTTAATATACTTTAAAAAAAGTTTAAAAAAAAAGCATACCAAATTTGGTATGCTTTCCAATAATTGAAGCTCAAACTTTTACCCAAGCCAAAAATTCGCTTTATCTTTAAGATAAACACCAATCCATAAAAACGTAATAAACACAGCCGATAAAGGTGGTTGTCCACCTGCTAATTCAATCGACATAGCACCACCTAAATACGAACACAACAAATAAAATCCAATTTTATATGTTTTCGGATAAAAGAGCAAGGCTACCGAAACTAACTCAATTGTTCCGAACAACTTAATGTAAGCACCCAATCCACCTTTTGTTAAACCTTCTACTATTTGTGGCGCACCACTTAATTTCATTACTGCACTCATTACAATCATAATTGAAGGAAGCGCTAATAATACATACGAAATAATATTTTTCACTTTTGTTGACATAACTTTTAATGTTTAAATATGAATGAATAATTTTTCTTTTGGTTGCCTTACTTTTTTAATTTTTACAATAGGATCGTTTTCGGCATCACGATACCCAAGAGCTAGAATAGCAACACTTTTCAATCCTTTTTCTTTCAGATTTAATATCTCATCAAAAGCTGATGGGTTAAAACCTTCCATAGGTGTAGCATCTACTTCTTCAAAGGCAGCAGCAATAAGTCCAGTGCCCAAAGCGATATATGCCTGACGTGCAGCCCAATTCATATTTTCTTCCGGGCTACGAGTCAATAAGCTTGACATGTAGTTTTTGAACGGCGCTAATGACTCTACAGAAACCTCTCTAATATCAGAAACATTCTGAATGTAAGCAGTTAGCTTTTCCTCTGTAATGTTTTCCCAAGCAGCAAATACTAAAAGGTGAGAAGCATCTGTAATTTGCGATTGATTATAAGCTGCAGGAAGTAGTTTTTTTCTTGTTTCCTGATCTTCTACAACCAAAATAGTATAAGGTTGTAACCCGTATGCCGAAGCCGACAAACGTATAGCTTCTAAAATGCGGTTAAGTTTAGCAGTGGCAACTTTTGCACCTGTCATTTTTTTAGTGGCATAACGCCAATTCATTTGCTCAATGATATCCATTGTATAAGTTTTAGTTTAAAAATTAAAATCCAAATTTATACAAATTAAGTATCTATTTGGTATTGATTTCCAAAAGAATACCGGTATACTTTAGGAAACCAGCTTTAAAAACAAAGCAAAACAGTGGTTATATTTGTATTATATTTTTAAAAACATGGAAGCAGAAGAACACGATAAACGTAAATGTCCCTCACACATATCTACCACCGAATGCACAAAAATGATTTTGCCAGTTAAGGATGCATTGGATATTTTAAGCGGTAAATGGAAATTACAAATCATTCTTTCGTTGAGCTTCGGAAAAAAACGTTTTAAACAAATTCAACGCGAAATTCCAGGACTCACACCCAAGATGTTGTCAAAAGAATTAAAAGAATTAGAAATAAACGGCCTTGCATCCCGACAAGTTTATGATACATTACCTGTTTCGGTTGAATACGAATTAACTAGTTATGGCAAAACATTAAAACCACTTATTGGCGAATTGCATAAATGGGGAACAAAACATAGAAAAAGAATTATTGGTAGAAAATAACTTTTAATACAATCAAGGGTTGCCCTTTTGGGGTGAGAAAAAATGAGTAACTGAAGTTTTTAGTCATTGTTTTCAATTTTGGTGAAACACTAAAAATTTAGTGAAGCATAGGTGAAACAATTATAACTAAAATCGAGTTGAAGTGAACCAAAATGAAAAATCAACCCAAGTGAATGGATTGATTTAAAGCTATTTTAAAGGGAAAGAGAAAGAAAATAATTAGTTGAATTCACAAAAAAATCTCGAACCAGTTACTAAAAGACATAGAAATACTATCGAGTTTAAAACGATACATTTCAAGCCATTAGAACATTGACCAATATTATTATAACAATTTTTTTTGAAATGAACATTTTTCTTTCTAGGTGAAATTAAAAAAAAATTATTTTTGTTTGCAAAATTTGAAAATAATAATAATTATGAAAAAAGCTCTTCTTTCTATTTTAACAATTTTGTACTCAAGTTTGATGTTCGCCCAAGCTCCAATCGTTTACATTAATATCGTATCACATAATGAGCCAGGCGATAA
>CANCPZ010000067.1 GCA_947380175.1 Bacteroidota bacterium
TATTTATCATTAAATATAAAAAATCGTTTTATTTAACTTGTTTTTATTTGAAATTTTGAGTGAAAAATGTTTGGTAATCATTCACATTTTTATCCTTATAAAATATTGGGTAATTTTCGACTGAAATAATAAATGAGATATATGTTCCAGAAATCAGATCAGTAAAAATTTCATTTTTTGTTTTCAGTAAATTAAAATATTCCATAGCCTTTTGTTTTCCATCAAATGTTTTAACGCTTATTAGCTGATGATTTATGTCCAAAAAAATACTCGAAATTTCCAATTCATCTATGCTAAACATTGTAGCGTTTAAATTTGATAGTTTGGATTTAAACTTATTTAAATCTCCTTTGCCGTTTTCAACAATCATTACCCAATAATATTCGCCATCGGCTTTAAAAATAAATTTCGGTGTAGTTTTAACACTATCAACACTTGTTTTTAAAGCGTCAACACTACTCTGATTTTTTTGTTTTTTAATCAGGTCAAGTATTTCTTGTGCTTTATCTTTTACTGGCTCTTTTGGATATTTTATTATAATTTGGGTTAGTGAACTTTCAAATGCATTTATATCTTGTGTTCTTCCAATGCACAATGCTTTGATAAAAGAAAATTGTGGCATCAAGTAATTTTTAGAATAAAGTGTGTCTGCTTTTCGGCAATTAACAAGCGCTTCGGCATACTTTCCTTCCGAAAAAAACTGATAGGTTTCCGAGTAAAAATGTTCAACCAAACTTTTACTAGCCATTACATCCTTAGCATAATCAGGGTTTTTAATAATTTTTGCGTATTCGGTATCGGGATATTGATTTAATAAAATGTTTTTATATTCGTCAGATTTTTTTTTATTGTTCATTACCAAATACGTTCGGTAAAGTTGATAATAGCAATTTAATTTATATTTATTTTCAGGATAACGTTTTAATAATTGCTCAAACGATTCAACCGATTTTTGGTTGTTTAACAGTTGCTCCTTGTATATAGATCCGACATTGTAAAGGGCGTCAACTACTTTAACATTTGATTTAGCCAGAGCTTCGGGCGTTAATGGAATTTTTTGTAAATAATAATTACGATCTTTTTTATTTTTATTACCCTTTATACCCGCAACAGCATTGCTTTTAGTGTTGGTAGAATCGGTAGGTTCTGTAGAGTCTTCCGAAACATTTGCTGCCATAACCTGATCTTTATCAACCCTTCTCCAATTATCTTCTAATTTACGACTACCCCACTTTTTAGTAAACTCACCAATACCAAAGTTAACTGTTGCCGGATTATAAAAATACCAAGAGCCTGATTGTGAAGGTATAGAAGGCGAAGAGGGATTTTGAGCCACTTGTTGCTCATTATATAATTGAGCCTGCTTATCTTCTTCAGCTTTCTTTTCATCGGATTCAATTTTTGCAATCATTTTGTCGATTGCAGCATTTCTATCACTTTCTGATAAAGTCGCTAAACGAGCAACACTATCTTCTAATGATATAATATTCAGGTTTAGAACCAATGAAGTTAAACTTTTTTTCTTTGCATCAACTAAAGCGTAATCGGGATAATCTTTTGGCAATACAGTTATAGCGCTATCGTAATTAGCTTGTGCAAGCGCATATTCAGGCTTATCAAAATAAATATCGGCACGTTTTAAGTACGAAATAGCTTTTTGGGTATTGTTAGAAGTACTGTTACTAATCGATTTATCTAAATAGTTTACAGCCAAGGCAATGTCATTTTCTTTATATGCAATTTGTGCAAGTGCATAATAAATTTGATCCTGAAACTCAATGTTTTTATCGTCTTTCAACATTTTATTGAGTTGTTTTTTTATTATTTTACTATCTCCTGAAGTTATATCAAAAAGTTTTGCTTGGTTTATTTTTGAACTAAACTCCATATCATACAATGGATGCAGAGCAGGAACCATAGCATAATACATAGCCGCTTTTTTATTGTCTCCTATCTTTTCATATAGCTGAGCTAAAATATACGTATAACGAGCTTTTACCTTTTTTTTACGAGTTAAGGTAATTGCTTTTGTAAGCTGTTTTATAGCGGCGCCATAATCATTTCGCTTCATATTATAATCGGCAGTAATGGTAGCTAGGTCGCGTTGAATAATGCGATCTTTAGGGAAATCTTTTGCATTGCGTATTTCATCTAAAATAGGTTCGGATTGAGAAAAGCTCCCAATTTCGTTATTCGTCCTAATCATCCAAAGCATTGCATTGTATTTAGATTCAGGTTTCGGATACTCTTTTGATGCATATTCAAAAACTTCTAGTGCCGAAAAAAAGTCGCGCTTATATAAGTGCGCTTTTCCTATTAACATATAATTTTCATCAATCCACTTACATGCATTCGGAATTTCTTTCTTCTTTTTATCGGTAATACAGTGACGTTGAATTACAGAAGATGATTTTTTGATTGTTTTGTCAAAATCCGTATTAAAATTTTTGGCCGTCTGATTATCCGGATAAATAAAAAGGGAAAGCATTTTTGTAAAATCGTCTTTATTCGCTTTCTCAACTTTTACAATAGCCTCCTTTATATTTTCTTCAGAATAATAGTACCCATTGTAACGTGCATTCATGTTGTGCCAACTGCGATGAATAAATGTGTTTTTTGTTGTTTTACAGCTGCCCATAAAAACAAACAAGCAAGCCAATAAAAAACATCGCAAGAAAATTATTTTTTTATTTTTCATATTCAGTATTAAAACCCAAATTTTCACCACATTTTTTCAAATCTTAATTCAGATAATCGGAATGAATAACATAGAACTTCGAAAACACAAAAATATTTTATTTTTAATGAAAAATAGCATTTTCGTGTATTATTACATTTTTACGTACGATTGAATAAAATTATTTACCAATTTTTTTGCGATATTTGTAAGCTGTATGACTGAAAATAAAGATAAGAAAGGGAAATTTTTAGACCGTTGGCGCCACCCTTATAGGTTGGTGGTAATGAACGATGATACGTTCGAAGAAAATTTTTCACTCCGTCTTACACCTCTTGGTTTACTTATTTTAATTGGTTCTGTAACAATTGTAATGACCATGTTGGTTATATCACTTATTGCATTTACACCTCTACGAGAATACGTTCCCGGTTATGCCGATGTAGGCATGCGAAGAAAACTTAATACGCTTTCTATAAAAGCCGATTCGTTGGAAGACGTTTTAATTCAACGAAATTTATTTACAGATAATTTAAATAACGTTTTGCGTGGGAATATCAAAACAGACAGCGCACAAAATCGGCCTGATAAAACCAAGGAGTATGCTAAATTAAAAATTAACGCATCCGTAAATGAATTATCGTTGCAAAAAAATATTGAAGCTCAAGATAAATACAGTTTAGCATACGGAACAGAAAGTAATAAAAGTGGAATTAGTAATTTCTTCTTTTTCACTCCAATAAAAGGTCTTGTTTCTGCTTCTTTCAAATCAAAGGAGTTACACTTTGGTATTGATATTGTTGGGCCCGAAAACGAAGCAATAAAAACAACGCTTGATGGCACAGTAATTATGGCAACATGGTCGTCAGAAACAGGTTATGTTGTGGCTGTTCAGCACAGCAACAATTTAATATCCATTTATAAACACAATTCGGTTTTGCTAAAAAAAGTTGGTGATTATGTTAAAGCTGGTGAACCAATTGCAATTATTGGTAATTCGGGCGAACAAACAACAGGGCCCCATTTACACTTTGAGTTGTGGTACAATGGCAATCCAATTAATCCGCAGGATTATATGTTATTTTAAAATAATAAATATTCAATTAGAGCTTATAAATGGCTGAACTAAAAAAAATAGCAATACTTGGAAGCACCGGTTCTATTGGAACACAAGCGTTGGATGTGATTCGTTCGAACTCCAATTCATTTGCTGTTGAGGTGCTTACCGGAAACGGAAATGCGGATTTACTTATTAAACAAGCAATTGAATTTAATCCCAATTCGGTTGTTATTTCAGATGAAAATAAATATCAATATGTTAAAAATGCTTTAACGCCATACGATATCAAGGTGTTTGCAGGCAACAAAGCAATATCCGAAATAGTACAAATGGATAGCATAGACGTTGTACTTGCTGCGATAGTTGGCTATGCAGGTTTAGAATCAACTATTTCAGCAATAAAAGCAGGGAAGCAAATTGCATTAGCAAATAAAGAAACATTAGTTGTTGCAGGAGACTTGGTTACACGATTAGCAAAAGAAAAAGGCGTAAACCTATATCCAATTGATTCGGAGCATTCAGCCATTTTTCAATGCCTTGCAGGCGAGTTTCATAATCCAATTGAAAAAATATATTTAACAGCATCTGGGGGGCCTTTTAGAGGAAAAGATACCAATTTCTTACGTTCAGTAAAAAAGGAACAAGCACTTAAGCATCCTAATTGGGAAATGGGTGCAAAAATAACCATCGACTCTGCATCATTGATGAATAAAGGGCTTGAAGTAATTGAAGCAAAATGGTTGTTTGGTTTAAAATCCGAACAGATTGATGTAATTGTTCACCCGCAAAGCATTATACATTCACTGGTTCAGTTTACCGATGGAAGTATGAAAGCGCAAATGGGTTTGCCTGATATGAAATTGCCTATTCAATATGCCTTAGGTTATCCGAATAGAATAAAATCGGATTTTACGCGATTCGATTTTATGAATTACCCATCCTTAACATTTGAACCAGCTGATGTAAAAACATTTCGTAACCTTGCTCTCGCATTCGAATCCTTAAACAGAGGGGGAAATGCTTCTTGTATTTTAAATGCAGCAAATGAGGTTGCCGTTGATGCATTTTTAAAAGATAAGATTGGATTTTTACAAATGAGTGATGTGGTAGAAAACTGTTTGCAAAAAGTAGATTATATTGCCAATCCTGTATACGATGATTATGTATCCACTGATTGTGTAACCAGAATAAAAGCACTAGAGTTTATCTCAAATTGCAAATCTCAAATTGTATAAAAAATAGTACGTTAAAATTTTAGAATAATAAATTCGTAAAAACAGGTATTCAAAAAAATGGAAGTAATAACACAAATTGCACAATTTATATTAAGTCTTTCTATATTAATCATATTGCATGAGTTGGGTCATTTTATACCAGCAAAATTATTTAAAACTCGTGTAGAAAAATTCTATTTGTTTTTCGATCCATGGTTTTCGCTTTTAAAATTTAAAAAAGGCGATACCGAATATGGTATTGGCTGGTTGCCTTTGGGGGGATATGTTAAAATATCGGGGATGATTGATGAATCGATGGATAAGGAACAAATGAAATTACCAGCTCAACCGTGGGAGTTTCGTTCAAAACCGGCTTGGCAACGTTTAATTGTAATGATAGGCGGGGTAACAGTAAATGTTATTTTAGGGATATTAATTTATGCTATGGTTTTGTTTGCGTGGGGCGAACAATATTTACCAACTAAAAATGTAAAATATGGTGTTGCTGTAGATACACTTGCTTACCAAATTGGATTGCGCGATGGAGATAAAATCCTTTCGGTAGAAAATAAAGTGGTGGAAAATATTTCGAAAGTTCCTTATGAAGTATTGATAAATAAAGCAAAAAGCATTCAGGTTGAACGTGATGGGAAAAAGCTTGATTTTAGTATTACCGAGGATGATTTTAGTGAAATGATAAAAAACAAATACACGCTTGTTGAGCCTCGTTTCCCTTTTGATATAGACACTGTAGTGGCTGGAATGACTGCAGAAAAAGCAGGAATAAAAAAAGGAGATAAAATTATTGCGGTTAATAATATACCAACGCCTTATTTTCAGGATGCTGTAAAGATTTTTAAAAACAACAAAAATATTTCTGTGGATGTTACATTACTTCGTAAAAACGATACAATTATTAAAAAAGCAATGGTTTCCGAAGACGGTAAACTTGGGCTTGGACCAAAATCCCCTGAAAATTATTTTACACTTAATACAAAAGAGTATGGTTTTATAGCATCTTTCCCTGCAGGTGTTCACAAGGCCTACGAAACATTTGATGGGTACATTAAACAGTTTAATGTAATATTTACTGTTAAAGGTGCATCCAAACAAATTGGAGGTTTTGGTACAATAGCAAGTGCTTATAGCACCTATTGGGATTGGCAACATTTTTGGAGCTTCACAGCCTTTTTAAGTATTGTTTTAGCTATTATGAATATATTACCAATACCTGCTTTAGATGGAGGACACGTAATGTTTTTACTATACGAAATAATTACACGCAGAAAGCCAAATGAAAAATTTATGGAATATGCACAATATGCCGGAATGATTTTATTAATTGCATTGCTTTTGTTTTCTAATGGAAATGATGTTGTTAGGTGGTTAAGCAAATAAACTGGGTTGTTTTTTGAACATAATTGCACCTTAAAAGGGAATCATATTTTTAGTTAAATCATATTTTGTAATTCAAAAAAATACACCTCGACGAAAACTCGAGAAGACGTAAAAGAGACTATGCCGTACTTCAAAAAATATATCCTATTCATTTTTATATCTAGCTCATTCTATGCTAAAGCGCAGGAGGAAGGAACTCGAAATACAGCAAAAAAAAACATAGAAATAACTGGAGAAATAATGCTTATCCCGTTTGAACCCAATTTGTATATCAGCGAAATTGACATGAAAATCAATGAAAAAACAAAGTGGAAGTTTGAAAAAATTCGTGAAAATTTTCGACACCAATTGGATAACCAGCTAAAATTAAAATTACAAAATACGGCTACCGTAGTTTCCTTTTATACTGACTCCTTAAAAATGTGGAAGGATTTAGAATACATTTACAAATCAACTACCATTTATTACGATTTAATAAGTAAACCGTCTTCTTCAACAGCTTCTATTAAAAATCAAAAAGGAATTAAAAATGGGCAAATTGCCGTTGAAATAAACGACGAAAAAAAATTTATGAACACCAAAATTACTGATAAAGAATTATTGGGTTATTTAAATAAAAAATATAAAAGCGAATACTTTGTTTTTATCAATGAGCTGGATATAAGAAACAATCCTGACTCGTATGATATTGCTAGCGATACCTATCAGCGAGAAACAATTGTGCATTATTCGATACTTGATAAAACAGGTAAAACTATTTCCGCGGGTATTTCAACTTCCAATTTTTCGTCTCAAATAAATGAGCCTAAAAAAATTGTATCGCTATATTTTGCTCCTATCGCAAGCGCTATTTCAGAAAAGATTGCTAGTTTTTTGGATCCTAAAAAAGTCAAATAATCAAAAAGGAATACGCAACAACTAAACTATTACAGGTTTATTTAATGCTATCCAAAATATGTTCAAGCTTCTGTTTTTGAAGCGTTGCGCTTTCAATTAAACCTTCTAACTCTTTGGTTTCTCCAACAGTTGAATTTGCTCCTTTAAGCGTTTTTAGTTTTTGAGCGTTTGTATTTATTCTATCCTCATACATTGTTACTATATCTCTGATTGATTTTTTTGCGAAAGCGGATGTCCATTTACTTGAATTGCTACTTTTAGCTATTTCTTCCAATTTAGACACACCTATATTAACCACTGAATCACTTTTCGACCTGCTTAAAAAATTACCATATGCATTAATGATGCTTATTTTAGAACGACCCGAAAATTTGTCGATTGAATTAATAAAAAATTCATTGTTTGCATCCGAACCATTGTTTGCATATAATAGAGCAATGGCATACAAAACATCTTCACTCTTTTCATTTTCATATTGTTTGGCAAGCTTTACTCCTTCGGTTGGATTTGTTTTTGCAATTGCCCCAACAGCAGCACCCAAAACACTATACGATTTATCATTCAACGCTTTTTTGTACAAAGGAATCAAATCAACATCTTTATAATTAGTTGCTAAGTATTCGATTGCTGCAGTACGGACAGCTGATTTTTCGTCAGAAACTGCAAGTGTGCTTAACTTTTCTTTTATTTCGTTTGGGAACTTAAATTTTACATCTTTTAAGTAATCTATTGCATCTTCTCTAATACTCCAAAATTTATCATTCAATGCAGCAACTACCACTGAATTTGCAAGAGAGTCTACAGGGTTTTTTGAAAGCGCATACAAAGCCTCGTATCTATCTAAATATAATGGAGCGTGATTATATTGAAATGCTAATTCTGCAATAGATTTATTTTGTGTTTTTGTACAAAGCACTATTTTTTCGGCATCCACATTTATTAAATCAGGTTTTGAAACAACATCAAATTCAAATGTTTCATCCGATTTTATAAGCGTAATTTTTTTTCGTTCAACCTTATCTCCACTATAAATATCAATATACATAGGTATTTTAAATAATGGTATTTTAGAAAGATTTTGAACTTGTTTTATTTGCACTTGTTGTTTTTTGTTTACTTCGTCAAATGTTGTTTTAATAACCAATTCGGGATGCCCAGGTGATAAAAACCATTGATTAAAAAACCAATTTAAATCTTCGCCAGTAACTTGTTCAAATGCTAAACGCAAGTTGTGAATTTCGACCGCTTTAAATTTATTTGTTTCTAAATATAATTTCAGTGAAGCAAAAAACGCATCATCACCAACATATTTACGAAGCATATGTAAAACTTGCCCACCTTTATTATAGCTGTGCCTATCAAACATATCTTCTTGGTTTTCGTATTGAAACCGTATCAAAGAAACTTGTTTGCGTGCAGCTTCTCTAAAATATCCACTACGCGAACTAGCGCTTTCCATATCAGCCGTTTCAACTCCGTATTTATGTTCGTTCCATAAGTATTCTCCATAAGTTGCAAACGACTCATTTAAGGGCAAGTTACTCCACGATTCGTTTGTTACTAAATCGCCAAACCATTGATGAAACAATTCATGAGATATTACATCTTCGTTTGTTCTGTCAATTAATTCACGATCTGTTCGTTGCAAAAATTCACCATGTAGCGTAGCAGAGGTGTTTTCCATTGCACCTGAAACATAATCGCGAACTACAATTTGTGCGTATTTATTCCACGGATAAGCAACACCTAATTTGTTTGAAAAAAACTCAATCATATCAGGTGTATTTCCAAATATGGCTTTTGCGTAAGGCTCGTATTCCTTTTCTACATAATAATTTACTTCTTTATCTTGCCATTTATCTTTTACTATTGCAAATTCGCCAACTGCCATCATTGATAAATAAGGTGCTGCAGGTAAATTCATTTCCCAATCATCCGTTCGTGTACCATCGCCATTATCAGTAGAAAAAGTTAGTTCGCCATTTGAAAGTGTAACGTATTTATTGTCAACAGTCATTAATATTTCTTGCGTCATTCGCTCATTAGGGCGATCAATTGTAGGAAGCCAAACAGAATTCGATTGGGTTTCGCCCTGTGTCCATATTTGTTTAGGTTTATCTTTTTCGCTTCCATCAGGGTTAATAAAATACAACCCTTTATCATCCTTTATCGCATCGCTTCCACCACTCTTACCTAATTCATTGGGTTTAGCAACATAATCAATAAATACGATGTATTGCTCGGTATTTTTGTATTCTTTATCCAGCTTAATGGTAAGTAAATTATTTTCATATGTATATAAAAGCGGTATGTTTAACGTTCTTTTAGATGAATCTGTTTCCAATACTCCCGACTTGTTATTGCTTATCAATTCTTTCTGCTCAAACTTTTTCGGTAGCATCAAAACCTCATTTATTTGCATGCCTCGAGCATCTAAAACCAAAGTGGGTGTTGGATAGAAATAGGGTTTAACTGTTATTGTAGCCTTACCATACATATATTGCTTAGCCCAATCAAAGCTAACTTCTAGTTTAGTATGAATAATGTCACTTAAACGCGATGCAGATGCTTGGTATTCATTGATACCTTCTTCGTTGGGTTGTACAAAAACAGTGTCTAAATTAACAACAGGAAAATTACTATTGGTAGATGTTAAACTGAATTTTTTTGAAGTAGCACAAGCACTTAAAATGAATGCAATTACAATTAGTATATAGAAAATTTTTAGTCTCATTTTTTTATTTTTATAAAACCAAAGGTCTAAAAATATTGTTAAATTCAACCATTGAACGATTAAAAATGTTTTATATGGTATTTTAGCTATATATCGAAGGTTTATTCATTAATTTTGAATCAATCGGATAGGTTAAACAAAAACAAATAAATTACCTTTGTTTTTAAAAGTCGAATAAATATATTTTTGGAACATGCTAAAAGTAAAAGTTAATAACAAGCAAGAACACACCATTGTGTTTGACAATGAAACATCTGGAAGTATTGATGGGTCGCCATTTTTATGGGATGTATTAGAAATGAAAGAAGGAAGTTTTCATGTTTTAAAAAACAATAAATCATACAACATTGAGGTAATAAAAGCCGATGTTACTGAAAAAAGTTTTTTAGTAAGTGTGAATGGGAATAAATATCAACTCCATGTAAAAGATAAATTTGATGAATTATTGAAGAGTTTAGGACTTGATAATTTAAACTCTAAAAAGGTAAATGAAATAAAAGCTCCAATGCCGGGATTGGTTTTAGATATTCGGGTTGTTGAAGGCGACGCTGTAAAAAAAGGCGATCCTATTTTAGTTTTAGAAGCTATGAAAATGGAAAATATTATTAAGTCGCCTACTGATGGAATAGTTAAAAAAATTAATGTAAAAAAAGGTGTGGCTGTAGAAAAAAGCCAAGTGTTAATTCATTTTATTTAGATCATAAAAACAATGGAAAACAATAATTCACGAAGAGATTTTTTGAAAAAATCAGCCGCAATTACCTTGGGTACAATTGCTTCAACAGCAATAGGAAATAATGCTTTAGCAGCGAGTGAATTTGTGGAAAAAGAAGCGCTAATAAATAGCGTAAAATTCACCTTACCTGCTTTGCCTTACGAATACAATGCTTTGGAACCCCATATTGATAAAATGACAATGGAGATTCATCATAGCAAACACCACCAAACATATGTTACTAATTTAAACAAAGCGTTGGAAACGATTGCAGAACCAACCGTTTTATCGCCAAGTGTTTTAGATGCATCCCCTTCGCTTGAAAATATTTTTGATAACATGTCTAAATTACCACCGGCCATTCGCAACAATGCTGGTGGCCATTACAATCATTCTTTATTTTGGACAATGATGAAACCCAATGGTGGTGGTGATGTTAAAGGCAAATTAGGAGAAGCTATTACAAAGACATTTGGTTCAATAGATGAATTTAAAAAACAATTTGCCGATGTTGCTATGAAACGTTTTGGTTCAGGTTGGGCTTGGTTGGTTTATAAAGAAGGAAAACTAGCAATTGGTTCAACAGCAAATCAGGATAACCCATTAATGAATTTGGAAAGTGTTGAAATTAAAGGAAAACCAATTCTTGCATTGGATGTTTGGGAGCATGCATATTACCTAAAAAATCAAAACCGAAGAGTTGAATACATTTCCTCGTGGTGGAATGTAGTAAACTGGGAAAAGGCCGAAGAGCTTTATATTGCTGCAAAATAAAAAAATGCGCCTTTAATTATGGGCGCATTTTTTCTTTAAAAAATAAATGTATTAAACTAGTCGAATATCAAATTGAACCAAGTCAATAAATTGTTGAACACGCGTGTCAACTTGTTCCTGAGTTAATCCAATCATGTTTTCGGTACCAAATTTTTCTACACTAAAAGAAGCCATTGCAGAACCAAAAATAAGTGCGCGTTTCATGTTTTCAAATGATATGTCTTTTGTAGATGCTAAATAACCTATAAAACCACCTGCAAAACTATCACCCGCACCGGTTGGGTCAAACACATCTTCTAAAGGTAAAGCTGGTGCAAAAAACACTTGATCTTTATTAAATAACAAAGCTCCATGTTCGCCTTTTTTAATGATTAAATATTTTGGACCCATTGCCAATATTTTTTGAGCCCCTTTAACCAAAGAGTATTCGCCGGATAGTTGACGGGCTTCTCCATCATTAATTGTTAAAACATCAACCATCGAAATGGTTTTTTTTAAATCTTCCAAAGCAATATCCATCCAAAAATTCATTGTATCTAATACAATTAATTTGGGACGTTTTTTAAGATTTAATATTACTTGTTGCTGAACCGCAGGAACCAAATTGCCCAACATTAAAAATTCACAACCTTGATATTGATCAGGAACTATTGGATTAAAATTTTCTAAAACATTTAATTCAGTGGTAATCGTATCGCGACTATTCATATCATTATGATACTTCCCAGCCCAAAAAAAGGTTTTTTGATCCTTAATAATCTGCAAACCATCCACATTTATGTCGTGTTTTTTAAGCATATCAATATTTTCTTGCGGAAAATCACCTCCAACAACCGACACTAAATTGATTTCTTTAGTGAAATATGACGCAGCTAAAGAAATGAAAGTTGCAGCACCACCAAGGATTTTATCGGTTTTTCCGAAAGGAGTTTCAATGGCATCAAATGCTACTGTACCTATTACTAATAGACTCATATTTTTTTATTTTTATTTTTTGCGCAAATATATTGCATATTTAGTTAAATCATAGTAATATTGCACTCCAAATTATGGAAAAATTCCTTCTTAGCTCAGCTGGTTAGAGCATCTGACTGTTAATCAGAGGGTCGCTGGTTCAAGTCCAGCAGAGGGAGCAAAAGAAAGCCTTACAGTTTAATCACTGTGAGGCTTTTTGCTTTATAGGCATTTTTTCTATTTATTCCTTTTGTTAGACATTAAGAGTGATTGCTAGCAACAAACAAAGTCCTACCCTTTATAAAATACATCAATTTGTTTTTACTTTTTTTATTGTGTTGCTTAAATACTTATTAATTGCTGTTTAACTATTGTATTTTTTTTATTAAAAACTGATTAACGACGAATCAAAATGCTTACCAATCAATCTATTACTAATTCGTTGTACTAGCTATTCATGATAATTGGAAATTCTAAAAAATGAATTCAAAAGCACATTGTCTATTTTTGTGTTTTTAAAAG
>CANCPZ010000068.1 GCA_947380175.1 Bacteroidota bacterium
TATAAAATGGTTTTAATGGAAAAAGATAAGCAAATACTGGGAATAAAATCGTGGGCAGAAGAAGATAGACCAAGAGAAAAACTTCTTAGTAAAGGTAGGCATGTGCTTACAGAAGCTGAATTAATTGCTATATTAATAGGGTCTGGAAATAAAGAGGAAACAGCTGTAGGGCTTTCGAAACGAATTTTGGCAAGTGTAAGCAATAACCTAAATGAGTTAGGGAAACTTAATATAAATGAATTAATTAAATTTAAAGGCGTTGGTGAAGCGAAAGCTATAAGTATTATTGCTGCATTAGAGTTAGGTAGGAGAAGAAAAGAAACGGAACAAATTAAACGTGAAAAAATAGTTACCAGTCAAAATGTTTATGAGATAATGAAATCATCATTTTTAGATTTACCTCATGAAGAGTTTTGGTTACTGTTGCTGAATAGGGCAAATGATGTCATAAAAAAATGCTTGATTAGTCGTGGAGGTATTGCTGGAACTGTTGTTGATACAAAAATCATTTTCAAAACAGCAATTGAAAATTATGCTACTTCAATAATTATTTGTCATAACCATCCATCAGGTAATTTAAAACCAAGTGATGCAGATTTTAAAATAACAAAGAATATAAAAGAAGTAGGCAAGATTATGGAAATTGCTTTGTTGGATCATTTAATAATTACTGACAATGGTTTTTATAGTTTTGCAGACCAGGGTACATTGTAATCTGTGATTAAGAAAAAATAACTTACATCTTCACGAAGAGATATTTAATATAAATAAAAATTGCGCCTAGCTAATTTTTAAGATAAAATGATTAAAATTTTAACAATTATTGGGGCTCGTCCACAAATCATTAAAGCTGCTGCTTTAAGCAGAGCAATTAAAAATAATTTTTCAAATAAAATTGAAGAAATAATTGTTCATACTGGGCAACATTACGATGAAAATATGTCGAATGTGTTTTTTGATGAGTTAGGGATTCCAAATCCAACATATAATTTAAATACAGGTTCTGGTAATCATGGAAAGCAAACAGCATCAATGATTAAAGATATTGAAGATGTTTTATTAAAAGAAAAACCAAATTGTATTGTATTGTATGGTGATACCAATTCTACATTAGCAGGAGCAATAGCGGCTTCAAAAATTCATATTCCTGTAATTCATATTGAAGCAGGTTTGCGATCGTTTAATAAATCGATGCCTGAAGAAATTAATCGCATAATGTGTGATCATGTTTCAACGCTTTTGTTTTCGCCAACAAAATCTGGATATGATAATTTGGTTAAAGAAGGCTTTAAAGAAAATAATACCCCTCCTTATTCGTTTAATAATCCTAGGATATATCATTGTGGAGATGTAATGTATGATAATAGTCTCTATTTTTCAATGATTGCAGATCAAAAAACAGATGTTTTGCAGAAAAATAATTTAGAAAAAAATAATTTTATTTTGGCAACTATTCATCGGAATAATAATACAGATGAGCCTTTGAGATTAAATTCATTGTTTCGTTCGATGAATAAAATTTCATTGGAAAATAAAATAAAAATTGTTTTACCTCTGCACCCTCGAACTGCAAAATTGTTATCTCAAAATCTTTCAGAAGATGTTTATGCGTCTTTAAAATCAAATACACATATAGTCATAATTCCTCCTGTTTCATTTTTAGAAATGATTTCATTAGAAAAAAATGCATCAATCATTATGACTGATTCTGGTGGAGTTCAGAAAGAAGCTTTTTTCTTTCAAAAACCTTGTATAATATTGCGTTCAGAGACTGAATGGGTTGAGTTAGTGAATTGTGGGTCAGCTAAAATTGCAGATGCTAATGATACAAGTATTATGCAAGCATATCATTATTTTTCAAAAACTTCTGATTTGACATATCCAGCATTATTTGGTAATGGAAAAGCTGCAGAATTTATATGTGAAGAGATTTTAAAATATATAAAATAAAAATGTTACTCATTTATACACATAAAATAACACATAGAAACAGGTATGTATTTAACCTAGTTTTTAAAGATATACTTGGTGTAGATTTTGAGTTAACAAGCAATGTGGATGATTTTAAAAATAGCAACGGATATAAAATAAGTTACACCCAAAATCCTTTATGTGATGAGTTATTCTTTGCATCACGAAATTTATTATTTGAAACAGGTATTACAGAACAACATATTTCGGTTTTTGATTTTAACGATTGTAAAGTTTTTTTTTCAACCGGAAGTTTTTCCTCTTTGCCTTTTGATGTTTTTTCTGCTAGCTTTTACTTAGTTAGTCGTTACGAAGAATATTTACCACATATTCGCGATGAGCATGATCGTTTTGAAGCTAAAGATAGCATTGCCTTTATGAATGGTTTTTTACAAAAACCTGTTGTAAATATATGGGCAATGTGGATAAAGGAGCTAATTAGAAAAAGATATTCTTCATTTGTGTTTCCTGAAAAGAAGTTTCAATATATTTCTACAATGGATATTGATAATGCATTCGCTTATCTTGAAAAAGGTTTTACACGAACTATTGGTGGGTATTTAAAGTCCTTGTCAACTCTAAATTTTAAAGAAATTAAAGAACGTACGCTGGTTTTGTTGGGGCCCGAAAAAGATCCTTATGATACGTATGATTTTCAACTAGAAATAATTAAAAAATACCAGTTCGGAGCAATTTATTTTTTTCTACTTGGTGATTATGGTGTGAATGATAAAAACCTACCAATTGAAAGCCAAAAGTTTCAATCGCTTATTAAAAGGATTGGAGATTATGCTAAGGTTGGTATTCATCCATCTTATGGTTCTAATAAAAGTAAGGAGCAGTTAAAAAAAGAGGTAGATCGTTTATCAAATGTATTGCATAGGGATGTTACTAAAAGTCGACAACATTTTTTAAAATTAATATTACCTGAAACATATCGAAATTTAATAGATCTTGATATTACTGATGACTATACTATGGGTTTTGCTTCTCAGGTTGGATTTAGAGCAAGTATATGTACCCCATTTAATTTTTATGATTTGGATATGGAAATTGAGACTAAACTTAAAATTCATCCATTTGCCGTGATGGAAGGAACTTTAAAGTATAATATGAATATTGCACCTCAAGATGCATTTAATAAAATAAAGCCTTTAATTGATGAGGTTAGGGCTGTAAATGGAGACTTTATTAGCCTTTGGCATAATGATACATTGAGTAATAAAAAGCAATGGATTGGATGGCAAAATGTGTATCTAGAAATTATTGAGTATGCAACTAAAAATTAGTTTTTAAATACAAATGGGTTTAAAAGTTAAAATAATTTCTGCATTAAAAAAATATGCTCCCCTTTTTATCTATTATGGTAAAAGGATAAAAAAAATATTTAAGAAAATTAAATTAGAAAAAAAGCGAAGAAATAATCAAATAATTACCAAAGAGCGATTAATTGCAGACCTCCATAAAATTGGAATCCAACAAGGTGATAATGTAATTATTCATACTAGTTTAAGTAAAATCGGTTATCTAGAAAATGCTGCTAAAACATTTGTTGATGCCATTTTAGAAGTGATAGGACCTGCAGGGAATTTAATAGCACCTTGTTTTTCGCATGATACTTTTAGTAAATATTATCTTGATAGTAATCCTGTTTTTGATGTCAATAATTCACCTTCAAAAGCTGGTGCAATTACTGAATATTTAAGGAAATTAAAAGGGACAAAACGCAGCCTTCATCCTACCGATTCGGCATGTGCTTATGGACCTTTAGCAGAATATTTTACCGATACACATTTTGGTCAACTTACACCTTATAATGAGTTTTCTCCATATTATAAGTTGGTAGAAAAAAATGGGAAAATTTTAAATGTAGGTGTCCCTTTGAATACATCGTGTACTAATTTGCATACCTTAGAGGATGCTGTTGATTTTAAATTTCCTATATATCATTCTAGAATATATGATGTTAAAATAATTGATGAAAAGGGGATTCAGAGATCGATGAAAACCAAAGTCCATGACCCTGTTTTTTCGCAAAAAAGAAAACCAGATGATTTGATTCCTCTTTTTGAAAAAGAAAAAATCCTGCAACATGGTAATGTTGGTGAAGCATCTGCTACATTGATTGACGCAAAAAAATTGCTGGATGTTATGATTAAAAATTATTATGAGAGCGGGGTAACAATGTATACTCCTTTTGGTGAAAAAAAGAATTAAGAATGGATATTTACATAACACTTGACTACGAAATTTACTTTGGAGAAAACCATGGTACTGTTGAGAAATGTATTATTTATCCTACTTCAGAATTAATTCGTATTGCTGAAAAACACCATGTTCGTTTTTCATTTTTCGTTGATTGTGGTTTTATTTTAAAGTTGGATGAGTACCGAAAAGATTTTCCTCAATTAGAAAATGATTATAAAGCTATTACAGATCAAATAACATATTTATCTGCAACAGGCCATGATATCCAGCTTCACATTCATCCACATTGGGAAGATAGTTATTACAATGGTGAACGTTGGGTAATTGATATAAAACGGTATAAGCTTGTTGATTTTAATGAAACCGAAATTTCCGATATCGTTTATCGTTATAAACAAGTATTATTAAAACTTACGAATAAAAATATTTTTGTTTATCGTGCAGGTGGCTGGTGTTTGCAGCCATTCAGTAAATTAAAAAACGTTTTTAAGGACAACAATATTACTTTAGATAGTAGTGTTTTTAGAAATGGTTTTTATACTTCTGGAAATTATTTTTATGATTTTAGAAATTCGCCCGACAAGGATATTTACAGGTTTGAAGATGACCCAGCATCCGAAAATACAAAAGGCTTTTTTACGGAATTACCTATTAGTTCAATTAAAAATTCACCATTGTTTTTTTGGAAATTATTTTTGTTAGGTCGTAAAAATCCTTACTTGCACAAGCCACTTGGTGATGGGAGAGCTATAGATACTCCTGGTCAACGAAAAAAAATGCTAACACAATATACAAATTGCACTGTTTCAATTGATGGATATAATGCCAACTTGTTACAAAGAGGATTAAAAGAAATGCAAAAAAAAGATTTTAGTAATATTGTTGTAATTGGTCATCCAAAAGCATTATCAAGGTTTTCGATTTTAAAATTAGAAGAGTTCATAATCAAAAACAAATCCAAACATAATTTTACTACATATACAAAAGCATTCGAAAATCAATGATAAGTTATATACAACATAAAAATATAGATAAACATAAATGGGATGCTTGTATTGATGCTTGTTCCAATCCCGTTATTTTTGTTTATTCCTGGTATTTAGATGTTGTATGCAGTAATTGGGATGCAATTGTGTTAGGAGATTATGAAGCTGTTTTCCCTTTGTCTAAAAAATCTAAATATAAAATCAGCTATATTTATCAACCATTTTTTACTAGATACTTTGGATTGTATTCTTCAATAAATCTATCTGAAAAATTAGTAACTGATTTTTTAGATGCTATTCCTGAAAAATTTAAATACATTCAACTATGTTTACATCAAAATAATTTATCATCATCAAAAGGGTTTTCAATTTCTGAAAAAAAATATCAAGCTTTAGATTTAAATAATTCTTACGAAGTTTTGTATAAAAACTATTCAGACAATGCAAAGCGCAATATCAAAAAAGCTTTAAATGCGGGGTTTGTTCTCAAAAAAAACATTCAACCTGATCTTATTGTTAATCTTTTTAAAACTACAAAAGGGCAAGAGCTAGAAGTTTTTAAAACAGCTGATTATAAAATATTGTTGCAATTAATGGATGTTTGTATTACAAAAAATAAAGCACAATCATTGGCTGTATTCGATAGGAACAATGATTTGTGTTCGGCTGGTTTTTTTATGGAAAGCTCTAATTGTTTTGTGTTTTTAAAAAGTGGGGTAACCAATCAGGGTAAAAGTTTAGGAGCAATGCATTTGCTTTTTGATAGTTTTATTAAGGAACATGCTAAATCACAAAAAATGCTCGATTTTGGTGGTTCTTCAGTTGATTCAGTAGCTCGATTTTATAAAAATTTTGGTGCAAAAGATTTTGTATATTTACAAGTGAAAAAAAATTCATTGCCACGGATTGTAAAGTGGATTAGTCGAAAGTCCTAAAAAAATATTTTATGGTAAACATTATAGGAGATCAAAATTCAGTATTTAATCAGTTTATTTCTGAAATTAGAGACCAAACAATACAAAAAGACAGTATGCGTTTTCGTAGAAATATTGAGCGCATGGGTGAAATAATGGCATATGAAATTAGCAAAACATTTACCTATGAAAAGTGTGAAATTACAACACCTCTTGGAATTGCTAGCGTTTCTTTAGCAAAAGAGCAACCTGTTATTGCTACAATTTTGAGGGCAGGCTTGCCATTACATCAAGGCGTTTTAAATTATTTTGATAGAGCTGAAAATGCTTTTATTTCTGCATACCGTAAGCATCATAAAAATGGAACTTTTGATATACAGGTTGAATATCTTGCTAGTCCTGATATTGCTGATAAGGAGTTGATTTTATGTGATCCTATGATAGCTTCTGGTGCTTCAATTGCTTTAACGTATAATGCTTTGTTGATGAGAGGTAAACCTAAGCATACTCATTTGGTTTGCCTTATTGCAAGTACTGAAGGTGTAGAGTATGTTAAAAAGCAATTGCCTGAAAATGTAACCATTTGGTGTGGTGCTGTTGATGAGGAATTAACTGCACAAGCCTATATTGTTCCTGGGCTTGGAGATGCTGGCGATTTGGCGTTTGGAAAAAAATTTAATAACTAACGATTTTGGATTCCTGGTGGGAAATAGCTTCTGTTTTTTTATTAAGCACAGTTAAGTTTGTTTTCGGGGCTGTTCCATTGGCTTTGGCAAGTGGTTTTTCATTTTTCGAAGCAGTAACTGTTACATCTCTTGGTGGTTTTGTAGGTGTTACTTTTTTTGTTTTTATGAGCGATAAATTCATTGCAAATTTCAAAAAAAGACAAGCTTTGAAAAAGGATAATTTACCTCATAATTATAAAAAAATTTTTACAAAAAAAAATAAAATTATAGTCTCTGTTAAACGTAGGTTTGGCTTATTAGGCATCTCTTTACTTACACCTTTATTATTATCAATACCTATTGGCTGTTTTTTAGCTGTGCGTTATTTTAAGGATAAACAACGAATATTAATTTTTATGTTCGGCGCCATATTCTTTTGGTCATTAGCAATTTCTTCATTTAAATTTCTTTTTCATTGAGTAAATACAAACATATTTTTTTTGATTTAGATAGAACGCTTTGGGATTTTGAAACCAACTCTTTTGAAACACTATCAGAACTGTCAATTAAATATAAATTTAAGGATTTGGGTATTGAGTCAATCGATAGCTTTATAACACAATATAATCCTATTAATAATAGAATGTGGGATGAATATGGCAAAGGAATTATTGATAAAAAAACGCTCCGCTACGGCCGTTTTAGTGAGGCATTATTAAAATTTAATATTAATGATAAACAATTAGCTAAGCAATTTGCAGACGATTATATAGCTTCTTCCCCATTAAAAACAGCACTTTTCCCACATACTAAAGAAGTGTTGGAGTATTTAAATCAAAAATATTTTTTACATATTATTACAAACGGCTTTGAAGAAGTACAGCATACTAAATTAAAAAAATGTAAAATCGATCATTATTTTAATCAAATAATTACATCCGAACAAGTAGGTTTTAATAAACCTGATATAAGGATTTTTCACTATTCGTTAAGTGCTGCAAATACTACTACTGAAGATAGTTTAATGATTGGAGATAATTTGCAAGCTGATATTGTAGGTGCTCGAAATGCGGGTGTGAATCAAGTTTTTTTTAACCATAGTGGAGAAGTTCACGATGAACTAATTACACATGAAATTTCTAGCTTAAAGGAGTTGTTAACTATTTTGTAAGAAATAATAAACATAAAAAAATCCCACATTAATTTTAATGTGGGATTTTTTTAATAAAATAAAAATTAAATTATTTTATAGGAGCAGGAGCAGCTGCTGGAGCAACTTCAGCTTTTTCTCCTTTTGCTTTGCAGCAAGCTTTTTTTTCACCTTCAGCACATGCTTTTTTCTTTTCGTCTTTTTTGCAGCACGCTTTTTTATCTTCTTTCTTTTTGTCATCACCTTTAAATTCAACAATGGTTGATTTAGTTAATGATACAATTGATGTTGCTGATGAAGCTCCTACAATGCCCGTAAAGGCAACTAATAAAAATATTTTTCTCATTTTTTCTCTGTTTTTAAATTGTTTTGTTTTAATGAACTATATACTAAAGGTAATAAACTTTGAAGGCGAAATGACAATTTTTAAGTTAAAAAATGTTAAGTCTATTCAAATGTGCCAATAATAGTTTGACGACCTACAACTTTTTGTTCCAATGCTACATTTATCTTAACGTTTAAAGGCAATAATAAATCAACACGAGAACCAAATTTAATAAAACCAAATTCGTTGCCTTGTGTCGCATTATCGCCTTCCTTAGCGTAGTTCACAATTCGTCTTGCTAAAGCGCCTGCTATTTGGCGAAATAAAACAGATTGACCATTTTTATTCTCTACAACAATCGTTGTCCTTTCATTGTCGGTAGAAGATTTTGGGTGCCAAGCAACCAAAAATAATCCTGGATGATATTTTGAATATTTAACAATTCCAGAAATAGGGTATCGGTTAATATGTACATTGATTGGTGACATAAAAATAGAGACCTGAATACGTTTGTCTTTAAAATATTCATTTTCGGTTACCTCTTCAATAACAACTATTTTTCCATCTGCAGGAGCTATAATATTATTTTCATTAATTATTATGCTACGAGCTGGATTACGAAAAAATTGCAAGATGGTAATCAATAAAAAAGCTGATAGAGCATATCCAAGCCATACAATTATTGCATACGAACTACAAAATTGGAGTGTGCAAAAATTGATTATTGCAACAACAATAAGTGTGATTATTAATGATGGTATTCCTTCCTTATGAAATTTCATTGTATTGAATTTTAATTTTTATTTATTTTAGAATTAATAGTTTAGCTTTTCGAATTTACTAACGTTATTTTTTCTTCTGACTAACCTGTTGTCTTTCTTTAGTCATTTGTTCCAAACGCTGTTGAAATTTAGAAACAGTAACAGGTTTCTTTTTGTTTTCTTGAATTTTTAAATGTAATGCATCGTGGTTAATAGCAAATTTTTGCATTGCCCATGTTTGACCAAATGTAATCATATTAGCTAAAAAATAATACCAGCTTAAACCTGCAGAATAGGTATTCATAAAACCAAGAAACATTATTGGCATCAAATACATCATCCATTTCATGCCAGGCATTTGATTAGAAGTGCCCATTAACTGGCTATTACTCCAAGTGTAAAGCAATGTAGAGATAGTCATTAATAATGCAAATAAACTTACATGGTCACCATACCATGGGATAGAAAAGCCAAAATTGTAAATCGAATCATAGGTTGATAAATCGTGAGCCCATAAAAATCCTTGTTGACGTAATTCGATGGATGCAGGGAAAAAGTTAAACAGCGCAATCAAAATTGGCATTTGGAGCAATACAGGTATACAGCCAGCCATTGGATTAACGCCTGCTTGTTTGTATAAAGCCATGGTGGCTTGTTGTTTTTTTATTGGTTCTTCATTTTTAAATTTTTCATTCAGTTCATCAATTTCAGGTTTTAGTACTTTCATTTTAGCTGATGAAAGTACAGTCTTATAAGCAATTGGTAAAAGTAAAAGTTTGAGTATAATTGTTAAAACAAGAATGATAATACCAGAATTTAAATTAAAACCATTCAAGAAATTGAAAATAGGAATTGTTAAAAAACGATTAATCCAACCAAAAATTTTCCAACCTAAATTAATTTGTTTTTCTAATTCAATATCATATTTTTTTAATGTTTGATAGTGGTTTGGCCCAAAGTACATGCGCATTCCAAAAGTTTCCATATTCTGGTGGTTATATGGTATACTAACTGAAGCTGTAAAATTTTTGATGTACTTATTTGACCCTTTTTCTGCAAAAGTTTCAATGTTACCAGATTTTTCAAATGTATTATCAGCAATAATTACGGATGTGAAAAATTGTTGTTTAAAACCAATCCATTTTAAATTTGGAGCTAGGTTTTTTTTCTCATCGCTGGTATAGCTTATTTTATCAACAGATTCATTGCTGTTTTTAAAATAGATAGTAGAAGCATTTTGTTGAGTTTGATGATTTTGTTCCTGAATAGGCGTTTTCATTTGCCAGTTTAGTTTTAAATCACTTGTGTTTGATGCAATAATATCCTGCATACCAACCGTATTTATTCGGAACCCCATCATGTATTCGTTTCCGGTAAGGCTGTATACATATTCAATGTATTTTGCTTTATTGCCAGCATACAAACGCATTGAGAAACTTTTAGTTTGGTTATCTCCACTAAGTGCAAATACACTTCCTTCAGGAGTAAAGTATAAGGAGTCAGTTGTAAATGTTTTTGAATACGCTTTAAATTCAATGTTTTGTAAAGATGAATCTTTATCAAATAGAATTAAAGGTTTTCCTTCATACGTTTTGTATTTTTTTAATTCAACAGAAATAATTCGACCACCTTTATTTGCAATGTTTACTTTTATAACATCATTTTCGATGGTATTTATTTTGTTTTCTCCTTCCGAAGCATCCGAAAAATCGCCATAAGTTTGTTTTTTAATGATGCTTTTTGCCGAATCAGTAAGCGAACCTTTAAATCCATTTAATCCTGTAAATGAATTAACTGTTGCTTTTTCAGCTTTTGCTAACACATTGGCTTTTGTTTTTATTGCTTGGTTGAATTGCGCTGTCGAATCTATTTGATGCTGTTTAATTTGATTAGCTAGTTCTTCTGGGCTTGGTTTAGTCAGAAACATCCAACCAATTAAAATACCACCGATTAGTAACAATCCTATAATTGAATTTTTATCCATTTTGCGTTAAGGTCAATAATTTTTACAAGGGGCAAAGATAATAAATATTTTATGGGCAATTGTAATCAATTTATATTGGTAAATGAAACGTATTTTTGCATACAGAAATTCTATACTATTTTCAGTTAATGCCCAAATGTAATTTGTTAGATTTAAAACTAATTAAATCGAATTTGTGAACATATTAATTATAAGCATATTTATTATTGGGTTTATTTTGATTGCATTCGAACATGCAATCAAAATAAATAAATCGGCAACAGCATTATTAACAGGTGTTTTATGTTGGTCTGTTTTAATATTGATGGGTGATAACAAGCTTGCTATTGCAGAGGAATTAACTAAGCATTTAGGTAATTTGTCTGGGATTCTTTTTTTCTTAATGGGCGCAATGACTATTGTTGAATTAATTGATGCACACGATGGTTTTGATGTAATAACTTCACGAATAACAACAACTGAAAAAAGAAAATTACTTTGGATAATTTGTTTCATTACCTTTTTTTTATCGGCAGCACTCGATAATTTAACTACCGCTATAGTTATGGTTTCATTACTGCGGAAATTAATTGATGATAAAAAAGATAGATTGATTTTTATTGGAATGGTAATAATAGCTGCAAATGCGGGTGGTGCATGGAGTCCTGTTGGAGATGTAACAACTACAATGCTTTGGATTGGCGGACAAATTACAGCGCAAAATATTGTGGTAAAACTTTTTATACCAAGTGTCGTTTGTTTACTTGTACCACTGTTTATTTTATCGTTAAAATTAAAAGGTGATGTTGTACGGCCTGTTATTATTGAAAATGATTTTAAAAATCGCACTACAGCATCAGAAAGAAATACCGTGTTTTTTTTAGGATTAGGGGCGCTTATTTTTGTACCTATATTTAAAACAATAACTCATTTGCCACCATTTATGGGGGTATTGTTGGACCTGGCTATTTTATGGGTTGTAACCGAATTAATTCATAGCACTAAAGAAACTGAAAATAAAGATCCATTGTCTGTAGTCCGTGCATTACAACGTATTGATGTGCCAAGTATTTTGTTTTTTCTTGGAATATTAATCGCAATTGCTGCTTTAGAATCAACAGGAATGTTAGTGCAGTTTGCAACAGTGATGAATAATAAAATTGGTAATTTAAATATTATTGTTCCTTGTATTGGTTTATTATCGGCAGTAATTGATAATGTTCCACTTGTCGCAGCTTCTATGGGAATGTATAATTTAACAAGCTATCCTACCGACTCATACATATGGGAGTTTTTAGCTTATTGTTCTGGCACAGGTGGTAGTATTTTAATTATAGGATCGGCAGCAGGTGTTGCAGCGATGGGCATGGAAAAAATAAATTTTATTTGGTACTTAAAAAAAATTGCATGGTTAGCTATTCTCGGCTATTTTGCAGGAGCTTTATGTTATATTGTTTTAGAAAATATTTTTTAAGCAAGCTGTTTTTAATATTTTACGATTCAAGTGGAATGTTTTGCTAGTTTCTTTGCAGACCATTAATGTGGCAACTTATCTTTTAAAACACCATATGCCCATGTGCCAATAATTGCACTAAAAAGTATAGCTCCTACTATTAATAAACCGCTACCAATTAACGCATACAATGGTCCAGGGCAAGCACCTGTCATTGCCCAACCTAAACCAAACATTAGTCCTCCATAAATAGTGCCTTTACTAAATTGTTTAGGTGCAATAACTATTTTTTCACCCGAAATAGTTTTAATATTATATTTTTTAATTAACCATATTGAAATTATTCCTGTAACAACAGCCAATCCAATAATTCCATACATGTGAAATGCCTGAAATCGAAACATTTCTTGAATACGAAACCAAGATACGACTTCTGCTTTTATTAATATGATTCCGAAGATAAA
>CANCPZ010000069.1 GCA_947380175.1 Bacteroidota bacterium
GATGAAAAATTGAGCGCCTATGATATTAGGAGTCAAAGAAGTTTTGGTATTTATTATGATAATCCTAAAAATATTTTACCAGCCAATTGTAGGAGTTTTGTAGGTGTTGTTTTAGAAAAAGAAGATATTGATAAAATTCAAAAATTAAAATTTGCGGGTTTCAAGGTCGACTCTATTTCTAAGGCTAATTCTATAGTGTCTTATTTCCCTATTAAATCATCATTATCCTATATGATAGGAGCCATGAAGGTTTACCCCAAATTAACTAAATACATGAATGCTAAAGTATATTCTTCTAGTTTATCTTTAGAAATTTACGATAAAAAGAATAAAAAAATAACTTTTGTAATGCAATACATCAGTAAATAAATTTAGATTCAATATTCTATTTTATGTACTGATTATTTATTATTGAATATACAACAATACTTACTAGTGCTGCAAAAAAACACCAAACCGAAATAATATTGTCTTTGAAAAATATTATTGAAGTTAAGAATGAAAAAAAGATTAGAATACCTATTAATTTCATTTTTCTTTCGCTTGGTACAAAAAAAGAGAAAAGTATAGGAGTTAAGTATAATATTTTTTCGAAACATCTAAATTTGGCTGAAAAATCGAGCTTATAATAAATGTGGTGCTTTATTATTTCTACACTCACGGGGTATAAAATCAAACAAAAAAAGTGGTATGTTGCTACTGTTAAACCCATAATGGTTAAAAGAATTAGAATTATTTTTTCTGCTCTTCTGTTTTCGATAATGAGTAAACAAAGTGGAACTATTAAGGGCCACAATACTTGTGCAAAGGTTAAGAAATAATAAGTTGAAATTTGCCGATAACCAAAATAGTTAGGATTAGAAAACGATAACCAAATAAGCCCTTCCGAAAACTGCTGAGCTCCAAATATTAATGGTATACTAGCAAATAAATAATTTTTTTTTGATTTTACTTTTGATAACGTTGTAATTCCAATTGTCGCAAGTATTGCACTTGCTCCAAAACTTGCTTCTGTTGAAAAACACATTTTTTCTCTAATTAAATTCTAATGAAATTATATTTTAATATTATCAGAGAAAAAAAATCTTATTAGCAAGATTGTTTTTACTTTATAGGAATGCGAAAATTTGTTCCTCCATATAAACAAAATAACATATATGCTACTTCTGATAGTTTCCAATCATTTGAAATGCCATCACACGAACAAGTGTATATTTTTTTAAAATTTCCTTCAATAGGAATATTTGTTTGCAAGCAAATATCCATAGCATTTTTTACTGCTTCACCATATTCTCTTTCATCTTTAAATTCCATGTTCATTTCTTTTGCAACATCCGAAGCATAATAAACCAAATTGAGTTCTTTTATGCTTTCAACAAAACTTTCTATAACAGGCACTTCATAAGCCTTCATTCGTGTAATTTCCATTTTAATTTGCTTTTATTTAGTAGTTGCAAATATGTTACTGATTCGATTTTTTTTAAATGATTTTTATCAAAATTATACATGTTTGGTATCAATATTAACTATGTTTTTTAATGCTTAGATCTACTTATAAAAACAGATTAGTTATTTATACTTGATTTTGAAAAAAATCAGAGTTTTTTGAGATGGATTACAAAAGAAAGAAATCTTAAATGGAGTTTGTGGATATTCTTTTAAAAGCTAACAAAACCATAGTTTATCTACCTTATTTTAATTGGTGTATAAATTAGTAAACTATGGCTTGTAAAATAATTAACAACGCAAAGTTTCCAGCTTTTTATAATTTAAAATTCTAATATTTCCATTTTCGCCTTCAATTAAACCTTCTTCTTTAAAATCGGCTAGGTTTCGGCTTACGTTTTCTCGTGATATACCAGCAAGGGATGATAAATTTTCGCGATTCACCGAAAAAATCGAATCCAATTTGCTTAGATCATGTTTTTTGTAAACATAAATTAAAGCATCTGCAACTTTTTTACGAGCAGAGTTATAGGCAATTTTTAATAGTTTTTGTTCAGTATCAATTATATTATTAGAAAGTAGCTTGATAAATTTTAATGTAATTTCATTATTGGAATATAACAATTTAAAAAAGTCTCCTTTCGGAATAAGTCTTATTGCCGATTCCTCAATTGCAGTTGCCGATTCTTTATGGTTGCTATCGTCTAATAAATCAATATAGCCAAAAAAATCACCTGCTTTATATATTTCGGTTATCATATCTTTGCCATCTTCGTTTGTTTTAAATGTTTTAATTTTCCCCGATTCCACAAAGTATATATAAGATGCCGCATCTCCTTCTCTGAATAATGTTTCTTTTAATTTAAATTTTTTTGTAGTTCTTTGTTCAGAAAGTTGACTGATTTCATTTATTGATTTTACTTCACTAAAAAAATCATCTACCATTTTAGTATTGTTTCCAATCAGGCTTATTAGTTGTTTGCTTTTCTTTAGTCGGGCACTAACAATTCTTAACAATTCATCGCCATCAAATGGCTTTGTTAGATAGTCATCAGCACCTAAATCCATAGCTCTTCTGAAATCTTTTTTTTCTGATAAAGCTGTCATAAATATAAAAGGCACTGTAAATAATTCGTCACTACTTTCTAAAATTTGTAATACCCCATAACCATCTAATTCGGGCATTGTAATATCGCATAGAATTAAAGCTGGTTTTTCTTTTCTAGCTAATTCAACTCCGATAATACCATTTTCTGCAGTAATAACATTGTAATTGGCAAGTGTTAATATTTCAGTAGTATTTTCAAGAACATTTTTGTTGTCGTCAATAATCAGAATAGTTTCATTCATAAAAGGATGTAATTTAATATTAGTGGTTTATATATTTTAGTAGTCTGTTTTTGCTATATCAATTAAATCTTTAACGCCACAAAATTATTTAATATATCACATTTAAATGTGATATAAATCACGATTGTCATTTTTTTTTATTTCTCGATTAAAATTTAATATTTTAATTCAATATAATTTTTTATAAACGTTTCCATTTAACCATTATATGAGGTAATAAAAACTCTTCAAAGCTTTTTATTCCATTTCTTTTTCATCTAATATATTCTTTTTTTATTACGATTTTGAACGTGACAAGAATCAAATTCAGTTTTGATTTTTGTCACGTTTGTTGGAAATACCTTATAATAAATTTGTCCCCAATTAAAAATAATTATAAAAAAAATATGAAACGAACAATTACCACAGCAACTGCAGGGTTTTTTCTTTTCTTTTCGAGTTTGCAGGCGCAAACAACCTGTTCGGATGATCGGGTTGCTTACGTTAACTCAAAGAATGTAGGCGCAATTGGCGCATACACATTATCAATAGGTTTGGAAGAGCGAGGGGCTCAAACCTACCATTATTCAGGACCAGGAAAAGTAGGAGGAGCAAAGGTGTATGGCCATTGTCCAACTTTATTTCAAGGAGTAAAATTAAGAGTTAGTTTGTATAATGTAGGTTTAAATGGTCGACCAACAGGTTCTTCTATTGCTAACTCACCTTTACAAGATGTTTTTTCGTGGAGTCCAGCATCTTTTGATGTTAGTTTTTCGCCAGCCGTATCGGTAAATTCAAACTTTGCAGTAGTTGTTGAAGTTGTTAATCTTCCAGGTTGGGGTCATGATTTCGAATTACAATATACAGGAAATAACGAAGGTTTGGGAGAGGACCTTGCATCTTTAGGAGGAACCTCAACAGCTCATAATTGGGTAAGTGCAATGACAGATTTTAACAAAGATGGCGATTTTTATATTTATCCACGAATGATAAATTTTAATACCCCTTTGTTTACATTGGCTTCTTCTTGTGCAAGTATTGGCGAAACAATTAGTTTTACTAATACTACGCAGATGACTCTTGATTCTATGTTTAATAAAATTACTGCATCGGGATATGCTGGTACTAATTATTTATATGCATGGGATTTTGGTGATGGATCTCCTGTTTTAAATATAGAAAACCCTTCTCATGCTTATTCAACTGCTGGTGCTTATACCGTTGTTTTAACTTCTACAATCGAAGGTTGGGATGGAATTTGTTCTAAAACATATTCAAAAACTATTTCTGTTGGTCTTGCTGCTGATTATACAGCTGTTACTAGTGTTTCTTGTAATGGAGGAAGTGATGGGAGTATTATAGCATCGGGTTCAGGAGGAGAGACTCCATACACCTATAGTATTTATGATCGTGCATACCAACTTTCCAATTCATTTACTGGATTAGAATATGGAATGTATACTTTATATGTAAAAGATGCAATTGGTTGTATTCAAACAAAAAGTTTTGTTATTACAGAGCCTACAGCAATACAAATTGGTTCTGCAACTTCTACTAATTCAAGCTGTGGAAGTTCTGACGGCTCTTTATTAGTAATTGCTTCTGGTGGTATAGGTTCATTGCAATATCAAAATAATTCAGGTTCATTTCAACCAACTGGAACTTTTACAGGTTTGTCTGCAGCAGCGTATGATGTTACCGTTAAAGATGCAAATAATTGTACTGCTTCAAAAACTGTTATAGTTAATGATGCTGGAGGCCCATCATTTGATATTATAAACTCTACCGCTGTTAGTTGTTTTGGTAGTAACGATGGAAGTATTTCTTTATCTTCATTAGGTGGTACAGGTAATATTCAATATAGTATTAATGGCGGAAATTCATTTCAGTCTTCCGGAATATTTTCGAATTTAAGCTATGGAAATTATGTTTTAATAGTAAAAGATGCCGCAGGTTGTTCGGATATTCAACTACTTACAATTAAACAACCTCAGCATTTATTTTTAGTAGCATCTTCTATTCCTTTAACTTGTTTTGGTAGTGAAGATGGACAAATTAATGTTACTGCTGCTTCTGGTGGAATAGGAACTATTAAATACAGTTTAGATGGAATTAATTTTCAATCAGGTTCAAATTTCCCTAATTTGTCGGCTGGCGTTTATACAGTGTATGCAAAAGATATAGCATCGTGTATGCATTCAATTTCAGTAACAGTAAATCAGCCAACACAATTAAATGTAGCTGTAAGTACTACAGATGCTAGTTGTAATGGTTTTCAAAATGGAGTAATATCAGTTGTTGCTAGCGGTGGAACTCCGGGATATTTATATGGAATTGGTGAAGATGATGAACCTCAGAGTATAGGTAATTTTTATGATTTATCAGCAGGCAACTATTCTTTATATGTAGTTGACAAAAATGGTTGTAGAAATAAAACAAGTGGAACTATATTAGAGCCATCAGTAATTGTACCAATTGCTACTGCAACAAATTCAACTTGTGGTAATTCAAATGGTGGTTTACTAGTTACTGCTACAGGTGGTTCAGGATTAGGATACACTTATAGTTTAAACGGTGGAGCATATGGAGCAGGTTCATTTTCTTTATTGGATGCAGCAACATATGTTATTACAGCTCAAGATAATTTAGGTTGTAATTCTTCTATTAATGTTTCAATAAATAATTCTGATGGTCCTGTAATAGGTGCAGGTACTAACCACACCAATGTAAATTGTAACGGAGGTAGTGATGGTACAATTACAGTTGGATCTGTTACTGGTGGTACGGGTAATTTACAATATTCTGTAAATGGTACATCGTATCAATCATCTCCAATATTTAATCGATTGGCTGCAGGAGAATATAATGTTACTGTAAAAGATGCTGTTGGATGTATCGGAAATGTTACGATAACTATAACAGAGCCCAATGCAATTCTTGTAACAACATCTACTGTTGATGTGTTGTGCAGTGGAAGCTTAACTGGATCAGTATCAATGCTAGTTGGTGGTGGTTCTGGTACTTTAAATTACAGTATTGATGATGGAAACACTTTTCAATTAAGTAATACATTTAGTGGTTTAGCTGCTGGTACTTATGGTTTATTGGTAAAGGATGCAGGTAATTGTTATGGTGAAACCACTGTTGTTATAAGTCAGCCGAAAACAATTACATTTCAGTATAGTTCATTAAATGTTTCGTGTAATGGATTAAGTGACGGAACGCTGAATGTTTTTGCTAGAGGAGGAGTAGCTTCTTTTCAATATAGTTTGGGAGGAACGTCTTATCAGTCATCAAATGTATTTACAGGTTTAGCTGGAGGTGCTTATACCGTTTATGTTAAAGACGGAAACAATTGCGTTGTTTCAAATTCTGTTTCGGTCTTACAACCTGCAATATTAACTGTAGGTTCAAGTATTACAGATGTATCTTGTTATGGAGGAAATAATGGAATAGTAAATATTACGGTTGTTGGTGGTACTCCAAATTATTATTTTGATTGGTCAAATGGTGCAGTATCCGAAGATAATTCAAATCTATCTTTTGGGTCTTATGATGTTACTGTATCTGATGGAAATGGATGTGCTGTTTCAATCCAAAATACGGTAACTCAACCTGCTCTTCCTTTAATTGTAAATGGAACAGTTACAGATGCTTCTTTAGCAAGTAATGGAGCAATTGATGTAACAGCTAGCGGAGGAACAGTTCCGTACACGTATCTTTGGTCAAATAATTCAATTCTAGAAGATTTAACGGGTTTAGCTCCTGCATCATACTCCGTGGGTGTTACAGATGCTTTAGGTTGCGCAGCATCTTCGACGTTTCTTGTTGTAAGCACTCTTGGTATATCTTCTGCAGATCTTGCAAATAACCAAGTGTCAGTTTATCCGAGTCCAGCAAACGATCATGTTGTTGTTGAAATGGATGGACTAACAATTAATAAGATTGAAGTTTATGATATTGTAGGAAAAGTTGTTTATTCAGCTGCACCAAAAAAATCAAAAACAGAAATCAATACTACGGAGTTTAAGCAAGGTATTTATTTTGTGAAAATTTTAAGTGGTGAAAATTGGGTAACAAAAAAAATAAATATTATTAAATAACGCTGTTTTGTTTGTTAAACGTGCTTTGCAATTTTATTGCAAGGCACGTTTTTATTTTAAAATAACAGTTGAAATATTTTAACGATTGATTAGAATCAAACAACTATGTGCTAAATATCATTTTGAGAAATTTGAAACATTGATACATTCGTCACCATATTTAAACTCCTTATTTATTAATAAAAAAAATTTTTAAAAGGTGAATGCATTAAAAAATAAGGTTAGATCATATACGATACCCCAGCAAATAAAAGAAAAGGGTTTTTATCCCTATTTTAATCCAATTGAATCGGCTCAAGATACTGAAGTTGTTGTTGCTGGAAAAAAAATATTGATGTTTGGTTCAAATAGTTATTTAGGATTAACTAATCATCCTAAAATTAAAGAAGCTGCAATAAATGCAATTTATAAATATGGTACCGGTTGTGCCGGATCACGATTTTTAAATGGTACCATCGATTTGCATCTTCAGTTAGAAAAAGCTTTAGCAGCTTTTGTTGGTAAAGAAGATGCTATTGTATTTAGTACAGGATTTCAGGCAAATTTAGGAGCAGTTTCGGCATTAACAGGTAGAAACGATTTTATACTTATTGATGAATTAAATCATGCATCCATTATTGATGGTTGTCGATTATCGTTTTCAAAAATTATTAAATACAAGCATAACAACATCGATTCACTTGAAAATGAACTTAAATATCTTCCCAACGATAAAATAAAACTTATAGTTGTTGATGGTGTGTTTAGCATGGAAGGTGATATTGCAAAGCTCCGCGAAATAGTTAAAGTAGCCAAAAAATATTCAGCAAGTGTTATGGTTGATGAGGCTCACTCTATTGGTGTTATGGGAAAAAACGGATCAGGTATAGCGTCTCATTATGGTTTAACAAATAATGTGGATCTTATTATGGGAACTTTTAGTAAATCGCTTGCAAGTGTAGGAGGGTTTATTGCAGCTGATTTTGAAACTATTAATTACCTAAAACATAATTCTCGTTCGTTGATTTTTAGTGCAAGTATTTCACCAGCTAACGCTGCAAGTGCATTGGCTGCATTGGAGGTTATGAAAAATGAGCCGGAAAGAATTGAAAAGTTGTGGGAAAATACTCATTACGCTATGAGGCGATTAAGAGACTACGGTTTTGATATTGGAAAAACGGAAACTCCAATAATTCCTATTTTTATTCGTGATGATATTAAAACATTTACACTTGCAAAAATGTTACTGGATGATGGTGTTTTTGTAAATGCGATTGTATCGCCAGCAGTTAGGAGCGATGCTTCTTTAATCCGTTTTTCATTAATGGCAACGCATAGTATAAAACAAATTGAAACAGCAATAAAAAAAATTCATGCAGCTGCAATAAAACTGGATATTTTAATTAATCAACAAGAGTTTGAGGAAATTAATATGTTTATTTAAGTAGTGCAAAAGTTTGAAATTTTTAGGAATGAAAACTATTAATTAATTTATTTTTTTATTTCATTGCAATAAAATGATTGAAATCCAAGAAGTACAAACAAAAAAACAATTATCCGATTTTATTAAGTTTCCTGATGTTTTATATTCTGGTGATATGTTTAGGGTTCCTCAACTCCATGTGTACGAAAAAACTATTTTGCAAGCTGAAAAAAATCCGGCATTTGAATTTTGCAAAGCAAAATACTGGTTAGCATATAGTGATAAAAAAATAGTAGGAAGGATAGCAGGTATTATAAATGAAAAGGCAAATGAAGTTTTGAACGAAAAAATTACACGCTTTGGATGGATTGATTTTGTTGATAATACAAATGTTTCTGCAGCTTTAATAACCACTGTTGAGCAATGGGGAAAATTGAATGGAATGCAAAAAATACAAGGTCCAATGGGTTTTACAGACATGGATTTAGAAGGAATGTTAGTGGATGGTTTTGATGAGGTAGGCACTCAAGCTGTAATTTATAATTACCCGTATTATCCTAAACACCTTGAAAATTTAGGATATGAAAAAGATGCTGATTGGATTCAATTTGAAATAAAAGTTCCAGATAAAGTGCCTGAAAAAATAAAACGTATTTCGGAAATTGTTCAAAAAAAATATAATTTAAGACCATTAAAAGTCAAAAATGCAAAACACTTAATTACGTATGCAGCAAAAATGTTTCAAACTCTAAACGAGTCATTTGTTGATTTATATGGCTTTGTGCCTTTAACTGATAAACAAATCGATTTTTATATAAGTCAATATTTTTCAATGATAAATCCAAAGTTTGTTAGTTTTATTCTCGATAAAGACGATGATGTAGTTGGTTTTGGAATTTCTTTTGCATCGCTCTCTTCAGCAATGATAAAAGCAAAAGGTAAACTATTTCCAACTGGGTTTATTCATTTGTTAAAGTCGATGTACAAAAATGATAAAGTAGATATGCTTTTGCAAGGAGTAAAACCTAAATATAAAAACAAAGGTATTCCTGCTATATTTTTTTCCGAGATGATGCAGGCTTATATTGATAGTGGTATTAAAACCGCCATTTCAAGTCATGCATTGGAAAATAACCAAAGTGCATTTTTAATGTTTGATGATTTCGAATATCGTCAACATTTAAGAAGAAGAAGTTATGCTAAACAATTGTAAATAATTGAAAAAAATACTGATAACAGGTGCTAGTGGGTTTATAGGAAGTTTTTTAGTAGAAGCAGCATTGGAAAAAAAATTTGAAGTGTATGCTTGTGTTCGAAAATCTAGCAACAGAATTTATCTTGGCGATGCTAGAATTAAATTTATTGAGCTTGACTTTTCTGATGATTATTCTTTAGCTAAAAAGATTGCTGAAGCTCCTTTCTTTGATTTTGTTATTCACAATGCTGGAATTACCAAAGCAATAAATAAAAATCAATATTATATTTCTAATTTTGAATATTCAAAAAAATTAATTGATGTATTAATATATCAAAATAAGATTCCTGAAAAATTTATTTATATCAGTAGCCTTGCTGCTTATGGACCTGGTAACGCAATAACTCTAAATTCTATAAAGTTAACGGATAAGCCAATTCCCATTACATCATATGGTAGAAGTAAATTGGAAACAGAAAAATATTTAATCCAATTAGCTAATTTCCCTTATATTATTATTCGGCCAACTGCAGTTTATGGTCCAAGAGATAAAGATCTTTTAACTGTTTTTAAACTTATTAATAATAATATTGAACTAAATGTTGGCTCGAAAAAACAGCATCTTACTTTTATTTATGTAAGGGATTTGGTTGTAGCCTTGTTTAATGCCTTAGAATCGGATATTGTCAATAAAGGGTATTTTGTTTCTGATGGAAATGTTTATGACAGTAAAATATTAGGAAGCATTATTAAAGAGCAATTAGGGAAAAAAACATTTAAAATAGATGTCCCATTTTTTTTAGCTAAGCTAATAGCAATGGTTGTAGAATCAACAAAATATATTACAAAAAAGCAAACTGTTTTAAATTTTGAAAAATTAAATGAATTAAAATCAGTAAATTGGAAATGTGATAATGAACCAACAATTACTGATTTAAATTTTATTCCTAATTATGATTTAAGTCGGGGTGTTTTTGAAACGATTAATTGGTATAAGCAAAACAATTGGTTGAAATAATTGTTTCGGTAATTTTAATCTAAAACACTTTTTTGAGCTTTTGTTTTTAATACTTTTTATAGAAATTGTAAGGCCATATTATTTCATGAAAATTAATTTTTAATGTTCCTCAGTTTTTTGAAATCAATAATTTTGATTATTCCATTATCAATTTCAATTAATTTATCTTCTTTAAATTCTGTTAAATTTCTACTTACCGATTCAGGAGAAATGCCTGCCAATGAAGAAATATTCTCTCTCGCTATAGGAATAAAAATATCAGCTCTATCATCTGGGTAATATTTACTGAATATGAATAGTAATGCTTCTGCTACTCTTTTTCTAGCTGAATTATAGGCTAATTTCAATAAATTTTCTTCTGCGTCTAAAAGGTTGTGAGATAATAATTTAATAAATTTTAATGAAACATCATTGTTTGAAAAAAGTAATTGGTAAAAATCATTTTTAGGAATCGGAGATATTTCAGAGTCTTCCATCGCTACTGCAGCTTCTTTGTGATCCGAATGATCTAATAATGCATGGTAGCCGAAAAAATCCCCTTCTTTGTAAATTTCGGTAATAAATTCTTTCCCTAATTCATTTGTTTTAAAGGTTTTGATTTTTCCTTTAACAACAAAATATATATAGTTTGGAGTGTCTATCTCCATATAAATATGTTCTTTCTTCTGAATTTTTTTTATTGTACGATGTTCTGAAAAAAGGCTTATTTCTTTATTTGATTTTGTTTCATTTAAAATGCTTTCTAAATCGTCAAAATTTTTATTGAATTTATCTTTAATGTTTTTGTTTTTTTTAATTCGGGCACTTACAACTCTTAATAAATCAGTACCATTAAATGGCTTTGCCAAATAATCATCTGCCCCTAAGTCCATACCTTTTCTAAAATCCTCAGGCTCAGTTTTTGCAGTTATAAATACAAAAGGTATTGTAGCCATTTCTGGAATATTTTCAACTGCGCGTAATACTCCGTAACCATCTAGTTCAGGCATTGTAATATCGCAAAGAATTAAGTCCAATTTGTTTTTTTTCGCAATATCTAATCCTTCTTTCCCATCCCCAGCAGTCATCACATTGTAGTTTGCTAATTCAAGTATTTCAGATGTGTTTTCACGAACTCCTATATTGTCTTCTATAACAAGTATTGTATCATTCATAATTAAAGGGAGTTTTTTATGTTGTAATTACTATTTAAATTTTATTTTTTTAAAGCTGTTTTTTTATTCTCGGATAGCTAACAGTGGAATATGAGAATTAAATGCTACTTTTTTGGTTTTAGTTTGTTGAAATAAATGCGCAAAAAGATTATGTTTTTTAGGCATCATAACCAATATATCTACGTTGTGTTTTTCAACAAATTCATTAATGGCCAAAACTAAATCTTCGTTTTCAGGAAAATAAACTAAATGGTTGGTGTCTTCAAAAATATTTTCAATTTTTAATCCTGAAATCGCATGAGAATAAGAGGGTTCTGTATGTGGCTTAAGAACATTAAATATCATTAATTTTGCATTAAAAAGCTGCACGAATATTTTTAATTGTTTTATTGCAGGTGAATCAGTTGTCGATTCATAATCGCAGGCAAAAGCTATATTTTCAATTTTTTTGAATTTTGATTCTTCTGGAATTATTAAAGTTTGACAATTTATATTTTTAGTTACTTTAATGGCATTACTTCCAATAAATTCTGATAGTTTTCCATTGTCTGAAATTCCCATAACAATTAAGTCAATTTTTCTTTCTTTTACTATGTCTTTAATTTCATCAACTAAGTATCCTGCCCGAGCCATTTTTTCGATACTAACTGATTTCCCATATTTATTTTGTAATTCTTTTTCACAATCAGTTATTCGTTTTATACTTTCTATTTCAATTTCATCAAGCGATGGAATTAAAATAGGGGCTTCTGTTACAATATAAGGAATGTGATATACATTTAGTAAAATAACTTTAGCGTTTATAAACTTTGCTAGTTCCATAGCATAGCATGCTGCATTGTTTGCAGTTTTTGAAAAATCAGAAGGGATTAATATTGTTTTCATATAATTTCTTTTTTAATTCAGTATATGTATAAAGTGTTTTTTTTTCAAGCTCAAAATAATTCCTACAATTATTTTCAAATGATTTTAAATCCATGAAACATTGTTTCTGTAATTTAGATTCCAATTTAATAGGCTCGTAATTATTTGTTAATGAATTTATTTTATTTAAAATTGCGAGAAGCATAATATTATCATTAAATGTTTGCTGATGCATTTTTTTGAAATCA
>CANCPZ010000070.1 GCA_947380175.1 Bacteroidota bacterium
TTTATATCAAAATAAAATCTAACGGCTATTTAGCATTTGTATTCATAAAATTTTTAAAAGGTTTTATCTTTGAATATTTTTTTGATAAATTCGATATAGGTATTTATAAATGTTTTAAATCAATTATTTATTTGATTTTTCTAAGCTAATACTTCTGAATACCAATCTATTTTTGTCTTGTGAATAAAATAGTGTACAATAAATCTAAAATTTTACTCTTATAAATAGTAGTCTTCATTCGTTAAGCTGAAATGTTAAATTGTTTATAATCTTTCAAATTCATTTAGTTAAATAATAAAATAACAAACACTAAATATTAAAATTATGTTATACAAAGAATTTTATGCGGAATTAGGAAAACTGCTTTATGCAGTTGCTGATGTTGATAAAATAATTACTCAACAGGAAAAAAAGGAACTTCAAATTATTGTAAAATCGGAGTTGGTGCCTTTTGAAGTTCTTGTTGATGAGTTTGGGACTGATGTGGCATATTATTCCGAATTTGAATTTGAATTTAGTGATGAACAGATTTATGATTCAGATATGGCTTTTGAATCGTTTATTGATTTTATTAATGAGCACCACGAGGCCATTAATTTGAATATGAAAAATTTATGTATTCGAGTAGCAGAAGAAATTGCATTGTCCTATTATAAAGGAAATAACGAGGAGAAAATTATTTTAAATAAATTAATTGATAGATTAAATTCTATTGATATTAGAAAAAATAATAATCCGTATCTTGAAGAGTATAATTTTTCAACTAATGAGTTAGATCTGAATATTAAAACTGTTGATGATTTAGTTGAAATAGAAGAAGAGGTATTATATTACGATGCCGATTATTTAGATTGATGTTTAAATCACTTTTAAGAAATTTATGTGGTTTGTTATTATAAAGAATTAATCGCTCAATTGTTGGCTATATAATTCGTCTTTTGTCTTTTTATAATGGTATGCCATAATCGGAACTTTGCTTTGTTTTAATATTTTCGAAATTTTACTTTCAACTATTTTTGATAGCCACCCGTAATGAAGGCTTGTTGATAATGAAAATAAATCGGTTTGTTTGTGCGTTAACTGGTTTTTAATTATGGTATCAATATTATCTGCCTCAATTAACTTATAGCTAATTTCTTTGTACGTTGTTTTTTTGTTTACCCGATACAAAAAATCTTTTAACATTATTTCTTCAAATTCTTTAGAATATTCTCCTTCAGCTATGTGAATAATTTGAATTTTGATATTAAATGGTTTGGCTTGTTCAGTTAAGTTTTTAATAGACATTATGTCGCTTGCTTTATAATCGGTAGCAAAAGTTATTCGTTCAATTTTTTTATACTTAACACCTTCAGGAACAATAATTACAGGGCACTTTGCTTGTTCTATCAGTTTTATTGTGTCGTTTTTAAAAAACTTTTGAATAAATGTTGTTGTTTTTTTTGCTCCAACTATTAAGATAAATGGTTTTACTTTTCGAATTGTTTTTAATATAATTTCTAATGGTGATCCAAATTCTGTTATTATTTCGTATTCAAAATTTAGGTTCAAATATTCCATTTTGTTTTTTAAAATACTTTCAAATTTTTTATCAATATTAATCTTTGTTTTTGATTTTTTTTTGTCAATTAATTTATTGATGAAAGTTTCAAAATATTTATTTTGAATGGCATGTACCAGTACAATTTTAGCATTGTAATCAGCATGGCTTTTTATCGCATATTCAAGCGCATTAATAGCGCATGGCGAAAAATCCAGAGCTGTTAATATAATTGTATTTGACTTCTTATGCATTGTTGTTTATTTAAAATTTTACCAAAAATACTGGTTAAGTATTTTTAAAATTTTGATTAATGTCAATTTGCATTTTGATTCATGTCATTTATAATTTATCACTTTAGTAGTCTCTTTGCTCAAAATATTTACTTAAAACATAAACAAATATGAAAACAGATTTAGAAATTCAAAAAGATGTAATGGATGAGCTTCGATATGAGCCAATCCTTAATGCCACCGAAATTGGTGTGGCTGTAAAAAATGAAATTGTTACTCTTTCGGGTATGGTGGATACCTATGCCAAAAAAGTAGCTGCTGAACGTGCTGCAAAAAGAGTTATGGGTGTTAAGGCTGTTGCTGAGGATATAGAAGTACGACTTTCATCTTTTGGAAAAAAGAATGATACTGAAATAGCACAAGTAGTAATTGCAGCTTTAAAATGGCATAGCGCTATGCAAGAAAATAAAATTAAAGTAAAAGTGGAAGATGGTTGGGTAACATTGGAGGGTGATGTAGAATGGGAGTATCAACGCGTGGCAGCCCGTTCGATGGTTGAAGATTTAGCTGGTGTTGTTGGTATTAGCAATCTTATAAAAGTAGCTCCTAAATTGAGTGCAAAAGAAATTAAACAAAAAATTAATTTCGCATTTCATCGTAGCGCTACTATTGATTCTGAAAAAATTAACATTGAGTCAATTGACAATAAAATTATTTTAACTGGAAAAGTACGTTCATGGGCAGAAAAAAAAGATGCTGAAAATGCAGCTTGGGCTGCTCCTGGTGTGAGTAGTGTCGAAAATAAGTTAGCAATAGATACTGAAATATTTTCGTATTAATTTAATCATTAACAATGTTAAAACTCGATGGTATTTAATCATCGAGTTTTTTATTATTTATATACTGTTTGTTATGTAAGTGGCTCATTTTTTCAATTGATTAATATCAAATTAGTGATTGATTTTGTACATTTTATATTCAACGAATTGATGTTAAAATTGTTGGCGAATATGATTAGTACTATTTTTTATATTGATTGTATTATTTATACTTAATATGTTTTTTTTATATGAAAAATTCAGTTTCCAAATTAATCGATTTGTCTGGTAAGGTTGCTATTGTTACTGGTGGTGCTATGGGCATTGGCAAAGGAATTGCTTTAAAATTTGCTGAGGCAGGAGCTTCTGTTTTAATTGTAGACAAAGTTTCTAAAAATGAGGCAAAGGATACGTTAGATCAGCTAAAACAAAGTGGTGCTAAAACAGAGTATTTACAAGTTGATTTGCTCGTTACGTCTCTTCTTTCAAGTGTTATAAACAAGGCATTAAATACCTTTGGCGATTTGCATATTTTGGTAAATAATGCTGGTATATTTAAGTATTCTCCTGTTACCGAATTGTCGGAAGAACTTTGGGATAACACGTTAAATTTAAATTTAAAAGCTGTAGCGTTTCTTTCTAAATTAGCTGTCAATACAATGGTTTTAAAAAAACATGGTGGTCGAATAATCAATATTTCATCTGCTGATAGTATTAAGCCAACCGGTAGTTTATCTATATACGATGCATCAAAGGGAGGGGTTAAAATGCTAACAAAAGCTTTTGCAAAAGAGGTTGGTAAATATGGAATTAATGTAAATGATATTGCACCTGGAGGAGTAAATACACCTGGTGCATTAAAAATTACATTTAAAAATCCTACAAAAGAACAATTACAAATATCGAAAGAACAAACAGAAAAATTTGCAAAAAGTTTGCCTTTGCAACGTATGGGCGAACCAGAGGATATTGGTAATGCTGCTTTGTTTCTTGCTAGCGATGCTGCATCTTACATAACAGGTAGTACTATTGTTGTTGATGGTGGATTGTTGTTGATGTAGTATTTAATTCAATTTTTCCCTGTTAATTAAAATATTTTAATTAAACTTTTTAATAATGAAAGAATCGCCTATAATACCGAAAACACCTGAGATACAAACTATTCCCGAAAAACTAGATCCAAAATTACCCATTGAAAAGCCTGGAATTATACCTAAAGAAGAACCTGAAAAAAAAGCAGCCCCCGAAATTCTACCTTCTAAACAATAACTTCGTTTTTTGGAAGTTGAATGCAAAATTCAGTACCATTATTTAGTTCGCTGGTAAAAGAAATCGCTCCATCCATTAAGTTTATTAAGCTTTTTGTAATATTTAATCCTAAACCTGTACCTTGAATTGTGTCTGCATTTTTTGCTCTAAAAAATTGTTCAAATATATGTTCTTGATCTGTTTCTGAAATTCCAATGCCATTGTCTTTTATTGTAATAATTATTTTGCCCGTTTCATTTTCTAATATATTAATTAGGATATTTTTATCGTGAGCTGAATATTTTATTGCATTGCTTAATAGATTGGATAAACATATTTTTAATAACTTAGGATCTATATAAACAACTTGTTTAGTTAATTTGTGGTTGAAAATAATTCTACTTTTATTTTCGTTAAAATCAATTATTATATTTTGAATAAAGCGAATAATATTAAATGATGAGGGTGCATTTTTAATTAAATTACTCTCGATATGGTGAATAGATAAAAATTCATTCAGTATTTCTGTTAGCTCATTTACAGAAGATTTAATTCTATTTATGTGCTTTTTTCGTTTTTCTTTATCTTCTAATTTATTATAATTATCTATCAACCATACTGAAGATAAAATAGAGGCCAATGGGGTTTTAAATTCGTGCGATGCCATTGAGATAAACTTTGATTTTAGAGCATTTAGTTCAACTTCTTTAGCTAAGGAATCTTCCATTTTTTGCTCATAAATTTTTCTTTCAGGTATATCAATAGTCATGCACAGATAGTGTTTAAATTTTTTATTATCGTCAAGTATCTTTGTGCTGCAAATTAATATCGGTAAATTGGGTTTGTCAGTTCTTTTAAATTCTGCTTCCATTTTTTGAATTATCCCTGTTTCATCTAAAAAGATTCGATGTCTATAAAAATCATCTTGTGTTGTTTCAGAAACTAAAAATATTGAAAATGGTTTACCTATTAGTTGTTTTTTTGTAAGTTGTAATTGTTTTGAAGAAGCTTTCCTGTTTACATTTTTTATTATACCTTCTTTGTCCAGAATAAAATATCCAACGGGTGCATATTCAAAAAGGTGAGTATAATCAGTTATTGATTTTAATAAATTAAGTTGTGTTTTTTGTAATTCATCATTTTGCATTTCTAATTCAATTTCACGCACATGCAATTCATGTTCGAGAATTGAACTTTTTTCTGCTTTTTCTTTCTTTTTTTTAAGTTTAATTTTTTCCTCAGCTAATTTTCTAAGATTTGAAAAATCAACAGGTAAATTATTTTTAGTTCGCATTTTTATATTTTTAACTATTGGCCATTTTTAATTCTTCCCAAACACCTACTATGTATTCCGCTTGTCCAAATTTTCCTTTTTCAAAGAGAAAATGGTTTTTAAATGTTTTGTATTTCCCATCCGAACATTTCCACCTAAATATATAATTTGTCGCTTTCTTTTCGTTTGTATTTTTAAAACTATTTATTGTTTTCTTTTTATCTTCTGGGTGAATTCGATTCAGAAAAAAATCAGAATTGTTTTCAAATTGTTCTGGTAAAAAACCAGTTATTGTTTCAGAACTTTTACCAATAAAAGAAAAAAGCAGTTTATCTTTTGTGATACATATGTATGGTATAGCAGGTAAGTGCTCCATAATCAAATTAAGGTGTTCATTGGTTATTTTTAATTTTTCTTCAACCTTTTTTTGTTCAGTATTTTCTACAAAAGTTATCAATACACCCTCTATTATGTTTTCGTTAGTTCGGTATGGTATTATACGCATGTTGTACCAAACGCCCTCTGTGGTTTCTAAATCAGCCGATTTAACCGATAATGTTTTTAGAGCAGCTGTTACATCATCGGCAAGTCCTTTGTAAATAAGGTTGTTTGATAGGTGTGTAACAGGTCTTTCGATATCACTAGGGATAAGGTTAAATATTTTTGTTGCTGAAGGAGTGAACCTTTTTATTTTTAAATTTTTATCTAAAAATATGGTTGCTACATCAATACTTCGTAATAAATTATTTAAATCGTCATTTGATTGCGATAGTTGACTTATTTTGTTTTGTAGTTCACCATTTACAGTTATTAATTCTTCGTTTACAGATTGCAATTCTTCTTTCGAAGTTTCGAGTTCTTCATTGGTGCTTTGCAACTCTTCGTTAGCTGATTGAAATTCTTCATTGGTGGTGTGCAAATCAGTATTAGATAATTCTAATTCATCAATAGCGTTTTGTAGATGTTCGCGTGTGATTTTTAATTCTTTTTCAAGTTCGCTTACTTTTAATAAATCTTTTTTGTTAAAACCAATTTCTTTTTTTGATATTATAAGTTTTGGTTTTTCTGTTTTTTCAAAAATAATTAGTATTGCTCCTAAATCAATATTTTTGGTTAGGATTGGTTTAGCAATTAGATTTATGGTTGTATAATGTCCATTAAATTCAATATTAATATTGTTTTTTCGAATTTCTTTTTTTGATTTATTTACTTCATTAATTATAAATTCTAATCCTTTTTTTATTCCATTTTTTGCCATTCCCAGAATATTTAATCTGGCTTCTCCAGTTGGAGGTTCAAGATACATAGCTGTGTTTCCAGAAAAATATAGTGCATCATTATTTTTGTCGATTACAACTGCTGGTGGTGTAAAATTATCTTTTAGTAGTTTTTCGGTTATACTAGAAACATTTATTCTGTTTTTATTTCTTATATTAACACTACTTTCTTGAAACAATTGTTGGTTTGCAATTGTTGTGTATTTTAAATATGAATTAAAATCGCGAGTATTGATATCTATTTTCTTTTTGAATAATTTTACTACTGAATCCATTTCAGTATATAAATTAGAAGCTTCGCTTAGGCTTTCGGATGCTCCTAAAAGCAAAATCCCTTCGTTGTTTAAGCTGTATTGAAAAATTGAAAGAATTGTTTTCTGTAAATCATTATTCATGTAAATTAATAAATTTCTACAGGTGATCATATCCATTTTTGAAAATGGAGGGTCTTTTATGACATTGTGATGTGCAAACACAATCATTTCACGAATTTCTTTTTTAACTTGATAATTATTTCCCTTATGAACAAAATAATTGGATAAGCGTTCTTTCGAAACATGGTCTTTAATGTTTTCGGGATATAAGCCAATACGGGCAAAATTAAGAGCTTCCTTATCTATATCAGAAGCGAGTATGGTTACTTTTAAATAGATCTTGTTTCTTTTTATCGCTTCGTTTAGTAAAATGGCTAATGAGTATGCTTCTTCACCAGTAGAGCATGCACACACCCAAACACGTAACTCTTGTTTATGTTTGCAAATTTTTATTAAATAAGGTATTGCTTTTTTTTCAATACTTTCAAATATTTCCTTATCTCTAAAAAAGTTAGTAACACCTATTAAAAAATCTTTGTATAAATTTTCAACTTCATACGTATCATGTTCCAAAAGTTCAATGTAATCGTTAATCGAATTCAATTTCTTTAAGGCAATTCTTTTTGATACCCTCCTTAAAATGGTATTGCTTTTATAATTAGAAAAATCATGTCCAGTTTGATTTTTAATAATTAAATAAATTTTATTTAATTCATTTTCAAAAGATGTTTTTTTAACTAAACTCGTTTCAATCGTTTTATGTCCGTTTTTTTTAATATAGAGGATTATTTTTTTTGACATTTTTTCTGGTGCCGAAATATAATCTACTACCTTATTTGTAATAGCATTTTCTGGCATTGATTTAAATTTTGCAGTCCTAGGGTCTTGAGCAAATGAAACGCCACCTGCTGCTTTTATTTTTTGTAAACCTATCGTTCCATCACTACCCATTCCTGAAAGTACAATTCCCATTGCTCTATCTTTTTTGTCGTTTGCTAGCGAATCAAAAAAATGATCTATTAACTTGTTCGATGCATTGTGAAGTGCCATTTTTTTGATAAGCAATTTCCCATTTATTATATCAATCTCATTATCTTGAGGCATAACATAAACACAATTTGGCAATACTTGCATGTTATTCTTTATTTCAAAAACATTCATTTTAGTGTGTTTTGAAACAATATCTGCTAAAATGCTTTTATGTGTAGGGTCTAAATGTTGAACAACAATATAAGCCAGTCCACCATCTATGGGTGTATTATCAAAAAAACTAGTAATTGCTTCCAAACCACCAGCAGATGCTCCTATGCCAGCAATAAAAAAATTGGTTGTTTTGGTTTTAATATTAACTTTTGTGGAAGATGAGTTACCAGTTTTTTGATTTTCTTTTTTAGATACGGCTTTTTTGCTCATAAATACGTAGGATTGTTTATTTAGATACTATGAAATTGGCTTATTTCAAAAATACGTTAAAAAATCAATTATTAAACGATATAAGAACAAAGATGTTTTTAATAATTATTTTGAATAATGATATAAATCATTGTTTGGCTTGTTTTATATCATTCAGTATAAGTTTTATAAGTGTATATTATTATTTTGAATTCTCTTTTTTATTAAATTTTGATAAATGTCAATTCTTTTATTGATTGTTAGTATTCTGAAAATATAATTTTTAAAATAATTTTGTTAAAAAACAAAAATGGCAATCAAAACAATTTTAGTACCTACTGATTTTACCAAGAGTGCTTTAAATGCACTTAATTATGCTGTTAATATAGCGTCGGAATTAAATTCTAAAATAATATTATTACATACGTTTAACACCATTGTAAGTTCTCCCGAAATGCCTTTCGATGATGTTAAGCAATTTAGCATGGCTGCAAAAAAGACTGCTGATAAACAACTGGATAAATTAATTGAAAAGATTCATAAAGTTAGTGATGTGCAATTGGAATACATTTCGATAGATTCTTTATTGGTTGATGGAATACTTGAAACGATTAAAAATAAAAAAATAGATTTGGTTGTTATGGGTACCAAAGGAGCATCTGGATTTAAAGAGCTGTTTTTTGGTACCGTTACTTCTAAAATTATTGAATATGCCAAGTGTCCTGTTTGGGCTATTCCTCAAAGGGCTTCTTATAATGGTTTGCAAAATATTACCTATGCAACCGATTACAATGTAAGTGATATAACCATTTTAAAAAAGCTTGCTGAAATTGCAAAAGAGTTTAAGTCCAAAATTAATATACTACACATAGCTGTTTCGAATAAGAACATCGAATTAGAGGCTGCTGTTTTAAAAAAATTTATTTTAAAAGTAAAAGATAAAATTAATTATAAACATATTGTTTCTCAACTTCTATATGCCGATGATAAAGAAAATGGGCTTGAAAACTATCTTAAAAAAGCGCAGACAAATCTTATAACCATTTCAACTCAATACAGAACTGTTACAGAGAAAATGTTTTCAAAAAGTATTGCCAAAAAGCTTTCGTATCATAGCAAAGTTCCATTATTAACATATCATCATAAAAAAACATCGCTACTATTTTTATGATTATTTTATAAATAATTTTACAATGAAAACAATTATTTGTCCAATAGATTTTTCTTCAGCTTCCATCAATGCCATCGAATATGCAGCAAAAATGGCAAAAGATGTAGGTTCCCAGCTTGAATTGATTCATGTTCAGGAGGTTGAGCCGGTAGCGGTTTATGCTCCAATTAGTAATGTATTAAGTAGTAGGAAGATTGCTTTTTCTAAATTAAAAAAAATGTGTACAGAAGTAACTAACACTTATCATGTTTCCTGCATTTCTGAAGTAGAAACTTCAAATAAAAGTTTAGAAAAAATACTTTCCGAAAAATCAAAAGGGGGTTATTTTATTGTAATGGGCACGAATGGTGCCGATGATATACATCAGTATTTTTTTGGCACCAATTCGTTTGCTGTTTTGGAACGAGCAGCTTGTCCGGTTTTAATTATACCGGAAGGTGAATTGTATAAGCCGATTAAGAAAATTGTTTTTGCATGGGATTATAAATCAAAAAACAATATATTATTTAATCAATTTGATTTTTTTATTGAATTGTTTAAACCAGAAATAAATTTAATTCATGTAAGTAAAGAAAAAACTCAGGTAAGCCTTGATTTATTTAATGCCTATAAAGATGTTGTTGATTCAAAATGGGGCGACAAATACAATATTACGTTTGAGCAAATATTTTCCGATGACATCGAAAAAAGTTTAAATGAATATATGACTAAATCCGATGCTGATTTATTAATGATTACTTTTTACAACAGAGGATTTATTGGTAACATATTTCATGGTCAACTAGTAATGCAATTAAGCGAAGAAGCTGTTTATCCCCTTTTAGTATTACATATTTAATTTTTGATAGAATTATTAAATAATCTTTTTGTTTTAAATTTTCTTTTTTTGAAAATTTCAATATATTTTGGCTTTCACAAATTTTTGGCAACTTCTCGCAGGTCTAGGAATATTTCTTTATGGAATGTTTCTTTTAGAAACTACCGTAAAAAAATTTGGTGGTAGATCCTTCAAACTATTTCTTAAAACACATACCAGTTCACGATTAAAATCGATATTGAGTGGAACGCTTATTACTGGAATTCTTCAAAGCAGTTCTGTTGTTAATTTAATGGTTTTAACTTTTGCTGGAGCCGACCTGATTAGTATGTCGGGTTCTTTGGGCTTGGTATTAGGTTCTAACATCGGTGGCACTTTTAATAGTTGGATTGTAGCCTTTGTTGGATTTAAGTTTGATTTTGAAAAGTTTACCTATCCTATAATTGCAATAGCAGGAGCTGGATTAATAATTTTTAATGATTCTAGAAAAATTTATCAGGTTTCTAAATTTTTTATAGGATTAGGCTTTTTATTTCTCGGTCTTCTTTTTATGAAGGAGAGCATGGATTTACTTATTAAAAAAATTGATTTTGAACCCTATTTAAACTACAGCAATTTTTTATTTGTTTTATTTGGTTTTTTATTTACTGCCATTGTTCAAACAAGTGCCGCAACTGTTGTTGTTGCATTGGGTGCGCTTAATGTTGGTGCAATTTCTCTTGAAATAGCTATTTCTGTTGTTCTTGGTGCTGAACTTGGAACTACAATAAAATTGGTTTTAGGAGCTATAAATGGTATTCCAACAAAAAAAAGATTGGCTTATGCAAATTTTTTATTTAACCTATGTACTACCATTATTGGTTATTTTTCTATCACTTCGATTATTTATTTTTTCAAAAATATTTTAGGTATTAAAGATCCCTTAATTATGTTGGTTTTTTTTCAAACAATTTTAAATGTAGGTGGAGTTATTTTATTTTTTCCTTTTATTAATCAATTTAGTATTTATTTAGAGAAACATTTTATTAGAGATGAAAATGCAGCTACGTTTTATATACACGCGAATGGAACTTTTTATGCGGAAGCCATTTTTGATGTTTTGGAAAAAGAAACATTGCTTTTTATTCATCAGGTAATTGATTTTAATTTAGCCTCATTCCATATTATCGACTTTAAAATAGATAGGTCGGAACAGCTAAATAAAATTATAAATGATAAGAATCGTGAATTTCAATCCTATTTAAGCCGATACGAACATGTAAAACAAGCTGAAGGCGAAATCTTGTTTTTTTATTCGAGTGTTAAAAAAGATGAAATTGATAAACCTGATTTTAACCGCCTTAATCAGTTAATTATGGCTGTTAGAAACGCTATGTATTCTGCTAAAGGAATGAAAGATATTCACCAAGATCGAGAGAATTTTCATAATACCGGTAATGATAGTAAATACGAGCAATATAAATTGTTAAAAAAACAATTACATGATTTTTATTTTCAGGTAAATCAAATTTTAAGTATCAACGATAAATCAATTTGTTATGAAAAATTAATGCAATTAATGAATAAGTTAAAAACAGATTACGAGTTTAGTATGAATAATATTTATAAGCAATCCCAAAAAGAGCTTATTTTAGAAGTCGATATTTCTACACTTTTAAATGTAAACCGCGAATTATATTCATCTTGTAAAGCATTGCTTCATTCACTTAAAGATTTTTTACTTGATGCAAGTCAAGCTGAAAAGTTTAACAATACACTTTTGGGCTAATTATTTTCTTTGTTGATAAATCTCATAAAACGATATGATTAAGTTCATTGCCAATACATGGTTTTTATCTTAATCTTGCCAAAATTTATTAATAACTAAATTCTGTTGTTATTTTTTTACTGTTTTTGTTTTTGGGCTAAAATAACCTGCTTACTTAAATATATTATTGGAATGTTTTTTATTAAACCACCTATGAGAAATTTAAAAATTATTTTAATACTTTTTGCATTGCTCATTGTTAGTGCTTTTTTTTACTCTTTGTATTTGGGTGTTTTTTCAAAAATTACTGTCGATGAAAAGGTAGATGGAGGCTATAAGCTTGTAGGATTAGAATTTAAAGGTCCTTATTCAAAAGCTGGACAATTTATGGCTGAAGTTGATGAAAAATTGAGCGCCTATGATATTAGGAGTCAAAGAAGTTTTGGTATTTATTATGATAATCCTAAAAATATTTTACCAGCCAATTGTAGGAGTTTTGTAGGTGTTGTTTTAGAAAAAGAAGATATTAATAAAATTGAAAAATTAAAATTTGCGGGTTTCAAGGTTGATTCTGTTTCTAAGGTTAATTCTATAGTGTCTTATTTCCCTATTAAATCATCATTATCCTATATAATAGGAGCCATGAAGGTTTACCCCAAATTAACTAAATACATGAATGCTAAAGTATATTCTTCTAGTTTATCTTTAGAAATTTACGATAAAAAGAATAAAAAAATAACTTTTGTAATGCAAT